>NZ_JBUDPI010000107.1:0-10372 GCF_054919635.1 Halochromatium sp.
GAAAGCCAAGAGCACCAACCCTGCCAGCGCGGCGCCAACGCCCGCAGGTCCCGCCTGAACGCTGAGCACCCAGAGCAGCCAGGCCGTGGTGGCGAACATCGGAAACGCCAGGAACTGCTTCAGCGTCTCCATCCAGGCACCTGGCCGCGGCAACCGTCTCGCCAAGGCCGGACTCAGGGCCAGGAGCAGAAATGGCAACGCCATCCCAAGCCCCAAGGTCAGCACGACGGACAGCGCCACCGGCCAGGGCTGAGCCAACGCATAACCGAGCGCGGCACCCATGAATGGCGCTGTGCAGGGTGCCGCGACCAGGGCCGCGAGTGCCCCTGTCATGTAGGCACCGAGATGACCACCGCTTGGCGCCGTCGCACCAATTCCCATGAGGCGAGTGCCGATCGTGATCGCACCCGACAGGCTCAGCCCGAGCGTCAGACACAGATAGGCCATCAGCGCCACAAAGACCGGCGACTGCAGCTGGAAGCCCCAGCCCACGGCCGCTCCGCCCGCGCGCAGCGCCAGCAGCAGCAAGGCCACCAGCCCGAAAAAACTCAGCACTCCAGCGGTATAGGCTAGCCCGTGCAGAACGCGCTCGGCGAGACGTTGCTGGCCCTGCTGAGCCAGCGACAACGCCTTGATCGCCAGCACAGGGAACACGCAGGGCATCAGATTCAGGATCAGGCCGCCGAGCAACGCGAAGGTCAGCGCTAGCGGCAGGCCAGGCATACTCTCCTCAGTGCCAGCCAACATCTCAGGTTCTGCCTGCGCAGCCACGCCGGTTGCAGGTCTCCTGTCTGCTGCACCGGAGGATCCTGCGCTCTTCGCGGCTGCGTGGGCAGGCCGCGTCGACGCATCCACGGCAAAGGCCATCCGAACGCTATCGGTTGCCGGCCTCGTTCCAGGCAGATTGGCCTCCTGTACCGCCTCGGTTGCCATTTCAACGACCAGCAAACCGGTGGGAGCCGCTGCGCCCGGTGCTTCACCCGGGGTCAGCATCAGTTGCAGTCGATCGCCATCGATTTGCCAGCGTTGTGGTGCCGCGTGCTCGAGCAGCCCCCACTCATCGGCGAAGAACCTCACCGACCTCGGCTCTGTTGGCAGCGCTACCGCAGGAAGACTGAGACGCATCTTTTCGGGGCCGAGGGCCTGATCGAGGTCTGCTGCTGACTCAGCCCCAGGGCTAGTCACAGGGTCAGACACAGGAGCCATTGGCGAGTCCGCATTGCGCTCAAGACTCGCCGCGATGGTCCCGCCAACTGGAAGCTCAGCCCTTGCAGTTGCAAAGAGGTTTGCGCGCTCGCGATCAGGCCCTTGCGCGCTCGCGCCATCCTCCAACCCTGCCCAGCCGAGCTCGTCGGATGCGTCAAGCGCTGATGGCGGCTCCACCGCAGCGGTCTCGAGGCTAAGCGCGAAGCTGCCTTGCTCGGGTATGCAGTGCTCCTCGCAGACCAGCCAGGTTGCATCAACCTCGATGGCGAGCGGCTCGCCTGGTCTCGAATCCCTTGGGATTGAAAGGGAGATCAGATGAACTGCGCGGTCTGAGTAACCGTAGTTGGCAAGCGGACCGACCCGAATCAGAGAAGGATAGGTCCATTGGATCGGACCAGCCTTCATACCCTCCGGTAAACGCCAGGTCAGCCGTGGAGGCTCTCCAGAATCGCCAGGATTCTTCCAGTAGGTGTGCCAATGCGATCGGATCTCGAAGACCAGCGCCAAGTCAACCTGCCCGCCTGGAGCTGCGGTTGCTGTCTCGGCGATGAGCTGGGCACGGAGATTCTCGGTTTCGACGAGTTCCGAAACACCTCGGCCCTGAATGGGGAGCAACCGGGATGAGGCGATCGGCTCGGCCAGCGATGCCGACGGC
This sequence comes from Halochromatium sp., assembly GCF_054919635.1. NCBI lineage: Bacteria > Pseudomonadati > Pseudomonadota > Gammaproteobacteria > Chromatiales > Chromatiaceae > Halochromatium > Halochromatium sp. The sequence goes on from NZ_JBUDPI010000107.1 coordinate 1,862, forward strand.
AGTGCGAAACAGAGCAGCGTTAGCGCGAGGACCGCGCCTTCAGAGCGACGAGAGCGCAGCCAAAGACTCAGAGCGAGGCCTAGGGCCAGGCTCGGGGAAAGCCTCGGGGCAAGGCCTAGGGCAAGGCTTGGGCGCATCAGGACCGGCGTCGAGTACGACGCTCGAGCTTGAAGCCCGTGATGTCGGATGCCAAGCGCTCAACGGGCAGCGCTCCGAGTCCACCGTAATGCGCGATCGCCTGCTCGACGAGAAGACTGACATCATCGATGGATGTCGGATCGCCATCCATTAGCCGCTGCAGCCCGGTGAGCCCACCGCCTTGGATCTTGACCAGCACACTGTGCGGCATCTCGGTGAGGTCATCCTGAACCTGGAACGCTGACAAGGCGACGGTCTTGAGCCGAGCATGCAGCTCAGTGCAGCGCTCATGTGCGGCTACCTCTTGACAGTCGTATTCAGAGCCACCCCGGCGCACAACCTCGCGCGCATGGACGCAACGCGCGCGACCACTGGTGATTGGGGATGCAAAGGGACATTTCAGCTCCATCGGGACCTCGCGTTGACGGGATTTGGCAAGACCAGTCGGCTGATTGGGCACAACAATCAGTGATTGTCCTTGCGTTTTGTCAATGACTAGACCAAATTATGGGCGTCGGAGGCCATCGACAAATCGCCTTCCCCGTTGCAGCATCACTGGCTCAGGCCTCACGCTCACAGCGATCAGACCCTAGACGAGCGACAGAGGCTCAACTGCAGCAATCCGATTCCAGCCACAACGCGGCTCGATGCTCAGCCATCCCGCAAAGGATCAAGGCATCACTGGGGTCGACCCCAGACTTCTAACAAGACACCAGATTACAACCGGAGGAACTCACAATGGATCAAACCACCGCCGCCGTTGACGCCGTCCAGGCCGAGGACATCATCGTCAACAAGATCAGCCTCGCCCAGCCTTGGGAGTGGATCGAGAAGGGCTGGCGCGACATGCTAGCCGCTCGCCGGTACAGCCTGACCTATGGCGCCGTGATCGTGTTGATCAGCGGCCTGATCACCCTCGGCCTGATGGGCGAAGGGCTCTTCTTCATCGTGCCATTCCTAGCCGCCGGCTTCTACCTGCTGGCCCCCATCATCGGCCTTGGGCTCTATCAGATGAGCGCCCACGTCGAGCGCGATGAGCCAATTAAATTCTGTAGCGCACTGGAGGCTTGGCGTCGGAATCAGGCTCAGCTTGGCGTCATCACTGCTGGGCTGTTGATCATCATGCAGCTCTGGATGATGTCGAACTTTGTGCTCTTCGCACTGCTCTACACCGGCATGCATCCACCGCTCGAGAACTTTTTCGGCACGGTTTTTCTATCCGGGCAGCACAACGCCTTCGCCTTTGCGAGCCTGTCGGTCGGCTTCCTGCTCGCTTGGCTCGCCTACGCGATCAGCGCCATCTCGGTACCCATGCTGATGGACCGCAAGGTTGACGGTTTTACAGCAATCCGCACCAGCGTGAGGGCGGTGACCCAGAACTGGGCGCCGATGACCCTTTGGGCGCTATTGATCGTCTTCTTCATCGGCCTCGGTCTTGTGACCTTCTACGTCGGTTTGGCCATCGCCATGCCGTTGGTGGGCCATGCGACCTGGCACGCCTATCGAGACCTGGTGCCGAGCGAGCATTGAGTCGATTTGTCTAGCCCCACCATCCCGCCCGGCCGCGCTGCGCCGGGCGGTGGTTTCTGCAGCGCTTAACAGGGCGCCCCGCAGGATCGGCCGCTCAGGACACGCATGTCTGTCCCTGACACCTCCCTAGAGCGTACACTGACGCGGCTCGCTGAGCTGCTGGAGCGGATCGGTCATCCACGAGCGGTGGAGGTTCGGGCGCTCCTCGAGATGCTCCAGGAAACGCCAACGCTCGCCTGGCGCCAGCTCGACGCCAACGGCTGGTGGGCCGGTGCTGGCTCCTTAGCTGCGGAGACCCTGTGTGATAATCCGGGTCTACCAGAGACCGAGTGGACCATGGAGGTACGTGAGTTCCGACATTTGATGATCGAGGTCGGCGAAGACCTGTTGGCTCAGGGTGCAGCCAATCCGGGCATCGGCTCCTGGCTCTTGGCGTTCAGCCACTGGAACGCCTCAGAGGTTTGATCCGAGCCGAACATCCGCCGTAGAGTCCCAGTCGGCTCGGCCGTTTTTCGCCCTCCAACCCCTCCTATGTTGCTCTCTGTCAAGCACCAGTTCTTGTTCATTCACATCGCCAAGACTGGCGGGACGAGCATACGCGCCGCGCTCGCGGGCAGGCGCTGGGCCGACCCCTGGTACTGGCCGATGTTCTTCTGCAGCCGGCTCAGTCATCTGAGCGGCCACCGCATCGCGACGAAGCTACCACGCCATGCCAAGGCGATCGCCGCCCAAGAGCTGTTGCCGCGCGAGCGATTCGATGCCCTATTCAAGTTCGCCTTCGTTCGCAATCCCTGGGATTTGCAGGTCAGCTCCTTTCATCACATTCGGCGCGAGCGACCTCAATACCTAGGTGGTCATCAGGATTTTGCCGGCTTCTTGCGCTGGAAGCTCGACCCCGAGCGCGCACCGCAGTATCACCTCGATACGTCGATCGAGCTCCAGACCGATTATCTGATCGATCTCCGCGGTCGCCTGATCGTCGATTTCATCGGTCGATACGAACGCCTCGAGCAGGATTTTAAGGAAGCCTGCAGCCATATCGGCCTCTCTACACCCAAGCTTCCCCACCGTCGCCAGGCCAATGACCGGAGCACTGATTATCGGCGCTATTACGATGACGACACCGCCGAGTTGGTCGCCCAGCACTTTGCCCCGGACATCGAGCGTCTGAGCTATCGCTTCGATCCAAGCCCATGACCGGAATGAGCGACGACGACTATCGGCATCTGCTCAACGAGCTGGAAAGCCTGCTGCGAGAGACGGCCGAGACGCTGCAACGCTTTGAAGAAACGGGGATGGATGAACAACTGCACGAGGACTATCAGAAGCTTCTCACGATCCAGGCCGAGGCCCAGCGCGAGCAGCAGATCTATCTCGATGCGCTTCGACATCACCCGCCTGGCCAGCTTCATTAGGCCGCAACCGATGACAGAGACGGAAAAAGGCCCGGCGTGCTCTAGCACACCGGGCCCCGCAACTTCCAGTAGTTGCTCACTTAACGGGGAACGCTCATCGAGCGATCCACTCCCCGTTAAGCTGGAGGCAACCGTTTAGAGGTTGACGCGATCAATGACGTGCACGATGCCATTACTCGCATGAATGTTGCTCTTGACCAAGTCTGAGCCGCCAAAGCCGATGTGGCCGTCGGAGCTCGCCATGGGCCCAACAGCGGCTGATGCCCCGTCAATGGTGCGTGCCTCGCTCATCTGCATCAGATCAGTCGCGCTGTAGCGGCCGGGCACGATGTGCTTGGAGACGAGCGCAGCCAGTGCTGCCGGGTCTTCACGCAGCGCGGCACGCTGTTCTTCGGTGAGCTTGGCGAAGGCCTCGTCGCTCGGGACAAACAGGGTGTAGGCACTGTCTCCGCTCAACAGGTCGGCCTTATCGCTGGCCTGGATTGCTGCTCGGAACTCATCGAAGACGCCTGAGCCTGAGAGCACGTCCGCTAAGGTCTTGGAGCTTGCGTAGGATGGTACGCCATTGACGTCACCGTACTTGCCTAACATATCGGTTGGCTTCGCGTTCTGTAATCCTGCCTGCGCGCGAGCCAGGGTTTCTTCATCGGCATACTTGCTGCCGAAAGAGAGGGCAGTCAGCGGACCCAGCGCCATGCTGAGGCCGAGGATGACAACGAGACGGTTGGAGCGGGTGGTCGAGTCGGTCATGGGAGGTTCCTCAAGCGAGTGTCGTCTGAATAAGCAGATCTGGACAGAATCGCGTCAGACGGGTGGCTTGACGTCTTCAAAACCTACGTTTCTGTCCCCTACGAGGGACTAGTTTAGGACAGTCTAGGCACTTGCCAAGGTAAACCTAGTTAAGAGCATGGTCTTTCCGGTTGGACGACACTCCTCCGCCGTCCAGCTCGTCAGCCCAGCAACAAGCGGGTCAACAAGGCGAGGGCCTTTTCCCAGGCAGGATGGATGGATGGAAGGACGGACATTCGGACGAAGCAAGAGCGCTCCGCCAGAGCGAGGGATCAGCGCCGGCTCTGGCGCTGATAGAGCGCCATGAAGGCGCGCTCGGAAAAACCGTCTAAGCGTTGGTCACCGACGAGAATGGTCGGCACGGCGCGGGCACCGAGTCGTTCCAGGGCCTTCCGCGCCTTGGCACTGCGTCCCACGTCAAGCTCGCTATAAGCAATGCCGCGCGCCTCGAAAAAGGCCTTGGCGCTGCGACAGCGCGCACAACCTTGGCTGCTGTAGAGCAAGACCCGCGGGGGCCGAGAGCGACCAGTGCCTGAATCCTCAGCCATGTCTCAACGGCGCTTGCGGGCACGTGGATGTGCCTGATCATAGACCTGCGCGAGATGTTGAAAATCGAGATGCGTGTAGACCTGTGTGGTCGCGATATCGGCATGACCCAACAGCTCTTGCACGGCGCGCAGATCGCCGGACGACTCCAAGAGGTGACTGGCAAACGAGTGCCGCAGCAGATGCGGATGCAGGTTGCGACTAGCACCCCGCTCCTGCGCCCAGCGCTTGAGACGCGCCTGAACCGTCCGTGGATGGATGCGCCGACCGCGTGTGCTGACGAAGAGGGCGAGCTCGTTCTGAGCAGCAAGCAAGGGCCGCACCGCACGCCAGGCCGCAATCGCCTTCAGCGCGGCCTGACCAACCGGCACGCGACGTGTCTTCGAGCCCTTGCCGACCACAGTCAGCATTGCATCAGCCGGATCGATATCCTGCACATTGACCGCAATCAGCTCCGCGAGCCTTAGGCCCGAGGAGTAGAACAGCTCAATCATTGCCGTGTCCCGTAGCGCCAATGGCTCATCGCCGGCGTCCGTTGCCGCTGCTGCGCCATCGTCCTGACCGAGATCGGCGCTAGCGCCAGGACAGGCGCCCGCGCTGTTGTGGCTATCGAGCAACGCGCTCAGCGTATCGGCATCGAGACTCCCGGGCAGCCGTCGTGCGCTCTTCGGCGCGCGGAGGCCGCGCGCCGGGTTGTGCGACACCAGATGCTCTCGGAGCAGGAAGTCGAAGAAGGTCCGCAGGGCCGAGAGCTCGCGGGCCAAGCTTCGCCCCCCGATGCCTTTGCGGTGCCGGCTCGCAATGTAGCGACGGATTGCATCGTCCCGCAGATCTGACCAGTCCTGGATACCTTGCTCGAGCCGCCAACCGCTGATGCGTTGCAGATCCCGCTGATAGCTGCTGAGGGTATGCGGCGAAAGACGGCGCTCATCGGACAGATGAGCGAGGAAACCTTGTAGTAACGGATCGGGGCTGGCTTCCGGGATTGGCGGGATTGGCAGGATTGGGTCTGAGCCCTTGGGCGCGACCGAGTCTAAGCCACAGTCGCCGTCGACACCAGGCACCGACTTGTTGGCTGTACGCCTCATAGCAGCTCAACCGGCTCGGTCTAGATGTGCCAGGCTGGCCAACTTGGCGCCGGCAACCGCGCCCAGCCGCTCGAGCAGGTCGGTGCCCATGTCGGCCGCGAAACGCTTCGGATCAGCACTGCCAATCGCCAGCACGCCTGTTTGCTCAGGCGCGCGAATCGGAATCAGTGCCGCAGAGTGGATCTCGACCTGGAGCTCGCCGAAGAGCGCCCCGGCTTGCTCAGCGGCGAAGGGCCCGCAAAGACAGCGATCGCGATCGATGAATTCGACGAAGCTACGCACCAATGGATCGGCCGCCCGCGCATTGGCATCGACGGGAAACAGTTTCACGGCCACCGCATCCGCTCGAAACTGCTCGCGCAGTGCCTGCTCTAGCGCGTTGCAGGCATGCTGCAGATCCGGCGCCAGAATCAACCTCAGGGTCAGCTCGTGTAGGCGCTCTAGCATGGCTTCGTAATCATGCGCCCGCGCGACCAGGTGGTTGAGGCGGCCACGCTCGTTGGCAAGCTGCTCGCGGAGCACCTGGACCTGACGCTCGATCAGCGAGGTCGCGCTGCCACTTCCGTGCGGCACATTGAGCTTGGCCAGCACATCGGGATGGCGCAGCAGGAAATCCGGATACCGCGTCAGCCAGGCGGCAACCGTCTCGTCATTGACCACAGATGCGGCCTGAGTGCCGTCGCTGCTCATTGCTCGATCTCCCCATCGAAGACACGAACGGCAGGGCCGGTCATGGTCACTGGCATGCCGTCACCAGGCCAATCAATGACCAAGGTCCCACCCGGTAAGCTAACCTTGACCTGTTCATCCAGCTCGCCCCAAAGGCGCCCGATGACCACCGCGGCGCAGGCGCCGGTGCCGCAGGCAAGGGTCTCGCCAACACCGCGCTCCCATACCCGCAGCCGAATGGCCGATGCGCTCTCGCGCTGCATGAAGCCGACGTTAGCGCCTTGCGGGAAGAAGGGGTCTCGCTCGATGCGCGGTCCCAGCTCGGCGACCGGCGCCTGATCGAGGTCATCGCTAACCGAGAGCACCGCATGCGGATTGCCCATCGACACCGCCCCAATCCGCAGCGCCCGGCAGCCGGCCCCGAGATCATAGGCTGGAGCACGCGCGCGCGTCGCCAACGGGATGGCAGCAGGGTCAAAGCGCGGTTGCCCCATGTTCACGCTCACCTGTCCATCGGGCAAGAGCTCGAGCCGGATCGGACCTGCCGCCGTGCCAACGCGAATCGAATCAGAGGCGCTCAAGCCCTCATCGCGCACATAGCGAGCGAAACAACGCGCGCCATTGCCGCATTGCTCGACCTCGTGGCCATCGGCGTTGAAGATGCGATAGTGGAAGGCGGTATCCGCTGTGCGCGGCGGCTCGACCAGAAGGAGCTGATCGCAGCCGATGCCGAAGTGCCGATCGGCAAGCTGGCGAATCTGCTGGGCGCTCAAGCTCACTTGCTGCCGAATCGCGTCGACGACAACGAAATCATTACCCAGCCCCTGCATCTTGGTGAACCGCATCCGCATCAGGGAAGACGACCCAACACCGCGAGATGACGATCGCTGACGACCTGCACCGAGAGCGCGCGCTGCAGCCCAACCTCGCACAACTGGCCCTCGACCTCAGCTGGCTCAAAGGCCGCAAACAGCGAGTGATGGAAGTCTTGGCGCAGAACTGGCGAGGCACCTCCGGCATATCGCTCGACCAGGGCAGCCGCCGAGGTCGATGACGAGGGACGCATCAGGTCCATGATCAGCACCAACGCACCAGGGCGGCCCAATGCCGGCAGGCTGCGCCAGAGCACCTGCGGATCATGCAAGTGGTGGAGCAGATTGTTGGACAGGATCAGGTCATAGGCCCGCGTCTCGAGCCGCGGTGATGGCAGCTTGTCGCAGATCAGCCGCGCACGACTTGCCAGCTCCGGCTCAGGCGCTAGCGCGGTCTGTGCGATGTCTAGCATCGATTGGCTGCCATCAAGTGCGTCACAGGTTGCCTCGGGAAAACGACGCAAGAATTGGGTTACGATGGCTGCGGGGCCACAGCCCAGGACGAGCGCTCGTGCGCCTTTTAGCGGCCCGGGATTCTGCTCGATCAACAGGCGCAAGAACAGCTCGCTGGACTCGGTGAAATCGGCTTCGGCTTCGGCATGGGCCTCGGCCTGCACCTGAGTGTCCATCGGCTCAGGCTCGGGGCGCCGCTTCATGGCAAGACCTCTTCACCGGCGAACAGCTCGCTGATCGACTCCCGCCGACGCACCAGATGCGCCTGCCCGCCATCGACCATCACCTCCGCAGCGCGTGGTCGGCTGTTGTAGTTCGAGCTCATCGAGAATCCATAGGCCCCGCTCCCCCGAATCGCGAGCAGATCCCCTTCGGCCAGCACCAGCCGGCGCCCGCGGCCGAGAAAGTCGCCGGTCTCGCAGACCGGACCGACGATCTCGTAGAGCTCGGCTGAGCTGTTCTGCTCGCCAGAAGGAGCAGCCAGGGACTCGCTCGGACGCTCTGCCACACCATCGACCTCTACCAAGCCATCGGCGCTGGGCCGCTGCACTGGCAAGATCTCCTGCTCGGCGCCATAGAGGGCTGGGCGAAGCAGATCGTTCATGGCCGCGTCGACGATCGCGAAGCGATGCGTCGGTGTTGGCTTGAGATACTCAACGCGCGTCAACAACACACCAGCATTGCCCGCAATCGCGCGTCCCGGCTCCAGGATGATCTCGAAAGGACGCTCACCGAGCCGCTCCAACAACGCAGCAGCATAGGCAGTGGGCAACGGTGGCTCCTCGTCGGTATACCGGATGCCGAGGCCGCCGCCCAGGTCCAGGTGGTCGATGGGGATGCGTTGATCGGCAAGTCGATCGGCGAGCAGCAGCACCCGATCCAGCGCATCGATGAAGGGCCCCAGGCTGGTCAGCTGCGAGCCGATATGACAATCGATGCCAACGACGCGAAGCCCAGGCTGAGTGGCCGCTTGCCGATACAAGGCCTCGGCTGCCTCGATATCGATCCCAC
>NZ_JBUDPI010000108.1:0-10286 GCF_054919635.1 Halochromatium sp.
CTAGTGTTCAAGCTGCACTAGTATGGTATAGTTCACGCATGACTGCGGTTTTTTCGCTTTTCCTGTTTCATTTTACCGACAACGCGCTATCATTGTTCCACGGCAGCAGTTGATTCGTCGACGTCAGATCCTCGCCAGCTGCTGAAATTTCCGAGGCCGTTCTCGAGTCTGCACCTCTAACTTTCGATAGGAGCCACTGATGTTCATCACCACGAAATCTCTCCGCGCCGCGGCGGTCGCCTGCACTGCAGTCGCTGCCCTCTTTATCGGTAGCACCGCTGTTGCCGATGACATGAAGGAGTCTTACTGGTACGCAGCTGGCAGCAAGAACTTCCCGGATGGTCAGCTGTGGGCCACCAGCTACGGCGAGTGCTGGCAGAGCGCCTACCCGGATGGTCCGACCAACCTGCCGCCTTGCGAGCAGGAGGTGGTGGTTCCCGCCGAGATCACCGTGAAGCTGCTGTTTGAATTCGACAAGTACCAGGTTCCAGAGACCGTGGTGAATCGTCAGGAGCTGGCTGTGATCGATGATTACATCGCCAAGGTCCAGGGCACCCCTGTCGAAGAGTACGTGACCATCGTCGGTCACACCGACGCCAAGGGCTCGGACGCCTATAACATGGCGCTCGGCATGCGTCGTGCTGATGCGGTCCGTGACTACTTCATCGCTGAGGGCTACCCCGCTCGCCTGCTCGCCCCTGCCGAGAGCCTGGGCAAGCGCGATCTGCTGCCGCAGTACAGCCCGTTCTCGGTCGAGCAGCGCCGCGTTGTGATTACCAAGATCGACCAGTAAGTCATCGACGCGAGGGCCAGTTTTCGTCTACAGGCGTTCGTCCAAAGGCGTTCGTCTACAGGCGCTCGTCGACAACGGTTATCGACCGCGCCCCGCTGACGCTGCCCTCGGCGGAGACCTGATTAACCGGCTAGCGTTACGCTAGCCGGTTTTTGTCTTTCAGACACCCTATCCCTGACACCGTGAAGGCTCTCAGTACCCCACTCATTGCGCTCGTCGCTCTCTGCGCGACACTGATCTTCGCCCATGCAGCCTTCGCAGGATTTGCAACCGGTATTGCGGGACAGGACTCTGGAGCCACCGTTTACTCGGACTATTGGGGCCCAGAGCGTGAGTTCGGCGACTGCTGGGAAGATCCCGACAGTAAGCGTCTACCAGAATGCGGCACACGCGTCCCTGAGGAGATCACCGTCAAGCTCCTGTTCGAGTTTGACCGCTACGTGGTGCCGGATACCGTCGTCAATCGCTGGGTGCTGGCCACCATCGACAGCTACATCGACAAGGTCAAGCGCTCGCCGGCCCAAGAGTATGTGACCATCGTCGGCCATACCGATGCCAAAGGCTCGGATACCTACAACATGGCCCTGGGCATGCGGCGTGCCACTGCGGTTCGAAACTACTTCATCGCGCAAGGCTACCCCGAGTCACTGCTCGCTCCAGCCGAAAGCCGCGGAAAGCGCGAGCTGCTTCCCCAATACAGCCCATTCTCGGTTGAGCAACGCCGGGTGGTCATTACCAAGATCGATCAGTAGTCGATCGCGAACGCAAATGCGTAGACTAGGCAGCGGCCAAGTTGATATCCGCCGAGCTGGCCGGCAACCGTTGCTCAGCCGCCCCGCCCGTCCTCTTGATACGGAGCACCGCTCGTGATCGCTGTGACATTCAAACGACTGATCCTCATACCCGCCTTCGTCTTGCTCGCCGTTGGGGCCCAGTTTCTCAACGCGTCATCCTTTGGTCACGGCGGCAGCGCCGGCAGCCAGACTTGGACCACGAGCTACGCCGAGTGCTGGCAGGACCCAAGAACACAATCCAATCTGCCGCCCTGTAAGGGCAATGCCGTGCCGGACCAGCTAACCTTGAAGCTGCTCTTCGAGTTCGACAAGTATGTTGTTCCGGAGACCGTGGTAAACCGCGAAGTGCTCAGAGAGATCGACAACTACATCAGCCAGGTCAAGCGCTCGCCAGCGCAAGAACGGGTCACGATCGTTGGTCATACCGATGCCAAGGGCTCAGAGAGCTACAACATGGCCTTGGGGATGCGCCGCGCCAATGCCGTACGCGATTATTTCATCGCCCAGGGTTACCCTGAGAACCTGCTCGCTCCGGCGCAAAGCCGAGGCGAGCAGGATCTGCTCTCAAACTACAGCCCCGATTCGGTTGAGCAACGCCGGGTGGTCATTACCAAGATCGATCGCTAGAGTCCGGATGCGGCCCGAGTAGAGCAGTCGCTTAGCGCTCGGCCGGCATGGCGTAGTGGCCAGCATTGAACAGGGCTGCGATTAGCCTGCTAGCGCTGGGATTCGCCAGCCAGGGGCTCACATCATCAAGCTCTAGCCGGTGATGATTCGCCAAATAGGACAACAGCGGTAAGAGCGGAGCTGGCAACCGATACTGCTGTCCATTGGCAAACAGCGCAGCCTGCTTGCCACCATCGGTTGGCCGAGTGAATAGCAAGCGCGAGCGCCCATCGCGCTCGAAGTGCCCAGCCTCTTGCAGGCTTGAGATCACCTGAGCCTCAGGCCAAGGCGGCTCATACGGCACCAGCTCCAGATTGAGCTTTGGCTCGGTCAGCCAGCTGCCGAGCCAGGCGGCAAAATCATCGGGGGCCGCCCTTGCAACGCCGGACTCAATCGCGGCTCGGAGACTGAGAAGGGTCTGCTGATCAAGCTCGGCAGCATCGGCTGGAGGAGCAGACCGCTGGTCTCGCCAACGCCCCTGTGGCGTGAATCGATCAGCGATCTGTGCCAGCCAATCATCAGCCAGCTCGCGCCAAGCCGGGGCTCGAAAGCCAACCGACCAGGTCTGGCACGGCCCCTCTGCAACCCCCCAATGCGGCACGCCAGGCGGTAGATAGAGGATGTCTCCGGGCGCAAGCAGCCACTCTTGGTCAGCCTGAAACTGTTTCAGGATACGCAGCTCGAGATCCGGGATCAGCTCCAGCGGCGCCTCGGGATCAAGCCCGATACGCCAGCGCCGATGCCCCTCAGCCTGGATCAGGAAGACGTCGTAGTCATCGACATGCGGGCCAACTGAGCTCTGATCCTCAGCGTAGCTGACCATGAGATCGTCGATCCGCCAACGGGGCAGAAAATCGAATCGATCCAGCAAGACCCCGAGCTCGGGGAGCTGCTTGTCGACATCCTGCACCAGCAAGGTCCAATGACTCGGAGGCAAAACGGCAAAGCGCCGAGCGTCGAATGGCCCGTGCTGAACCTGCCACTGGCCCTGCTCAGCGCGCTCCAGGATGATCCGTGCCTCGACATCCGGCTCACAGGCCAGGCCGGCCAGCTCATCAGCGGGCAGAGGGTTCTCGAATCCGGGTAGGGCTTGGCGCATGAGCAAGGGGCGGCGCTGCCAGTAGCGCGCGAGGAAGCCCTCCGTATCCAAGCCGTCGGGAAACTGCAGCCGAGGGAATTCAGGTAGCGCGCTCATGGGTTGGAGACAGCCTCAGCACAGTGCTCAGTGCGATCCGAGCCGCCGCCACGTCGTGAGCGGCTTGCCAGCAGGCCACCAGCGGCAATCAGTAGGGTACCAATGACCAGGGTAAGGGTCATCGGCTCATCCCAGAACAGCCAGCCATAGCCGGCACCGAAGACCACGGAGAAATAGCCAAAGGCACCCATGCGCGAGGCTGGCGCCAGGGCGAGACCTCGCGTCAGGGCCAACTGGCCCAGGGTCGCGGCAATCCCGATGCCGAGCAGCCAGAGCAGCGCGACCGGCGTCGGCGTCTGCCAGTCCCAAGCGAGCGGGAGCGCCGAGATCGAGCCACCGATGAGTGCGAAATAGAACACGATCCGTCCGGTCGGCTCGCTTTGCGAGAGCCGGCGGACCGTGACCTTGGCTACCGCTGCCAACACCCCACCCAGCAGCCCGATCAAGGCCACTGGCGAAACCCCTGCCCAATGTTGGCTCGGATCGGGCTCCAAGATCAGGATGACACCGGCAAAGCCGATCCCAAGCGCCAGCCAAAGCAAAGCGGTGACCCGCTCATGCAGCCAGGCCATGGCGATCAACGGGATGAAGATTGGCGCGGTGAGCTTCAGCAACATGGCCTCGGCCAAGGGCAGCTCAGCGATCGCATAATAGAAACAATACATCGCGGTGACGCCAGCTGCCGCGCGCAATAGATGCAAGCCAGGGACGCGGGTCTTCACATCGCCAATGCCATGGCGCAACAGCCAGGGCGCGACAAGCATCAGACCGATGAGGTTGCGACCGAATACAATCATCGCATTCGGCAATTCATCCGAGACAACACGGATACCAACGCCCATCGACGCAAAGCAGAATTCACCGAGGACGATGAAGGCCGCACCGAGCAGCAAGTGCTGGGGCCGGGTATCAAACAATAGCGTTCCCGGTGCTCATGAGTCGCGCGGATCAGATCGCCTTCGCCTGCTCCGCAGCGTTACCGATATAGCCTGCAGGAGTCAGTGCCCGCAGCTCGGCCTTGGCCGCATCCGGGATATCAAGGGTCTCGACGAAGGTCGCCAGCGCATCCGGGCCGATGCGCTGACCGCGCGTCAGCGCCTTGAGCGTCTCATAGGGCTGCTCGACCCCATAGCGGCGCATCACCGTCTGGATGGGCTCGGCCAGCACCTCCCAGTTGGCATCGAGGTCAGCCGCCAGGCGCTCGCCATCGGCGTCGAGCTTGCCAACGCCCTTGAGGGCCGAATCGAGCGCGATCAATGTATGCGCGATCGCCACGCCGAGATTCCGCAGCACCGTCGAATCGGTCAGATCGCGCTGCCAGCGCGAGATCGGCAGCTTGGCGGACAGATGATCGAAGAGCGCATTGGCAATGCCGAGATTGCCCTCGGCATTCTCGAAGTCAATCGGGTTGACCTTGTGCGGCATGGTCGAGGAGCCGACCTCGCCCTCGACGGTGCGCTGCTTGAAGTAGCCGAGCGCGATGTAGCCCCAGAGGTCGCGGCAGCCGTCGATCAGTATGGTGTTGAAGCGGCCGATGGCATCGAATAGCTCCGCCATGCCGTCATGCGGCTCGATCTGGATGGTATAGGGATTCCAGCCCAAACCCAGTGACTCAACGAACTGCTGCGCAAAATCGGGCCAGTGCAGCTCCGGGTAGGCGACCAGATGGGCATTGTAGTTACCGACGGCCCCGTTGATCTTTCCGAGCAGCACAACGGCGGCGACCGAGTCCCGCTGACGCCGCAGCCGGTGCACCAGGTTGGCGATCTCCTTGCCGAGCGTGGTCGGCGAGGCCGGCTGGCCATGGGTGCGCGAGAGCATCGCCAGCTCGGCATGGCAGTGCGCGAGGGTTCGCAGGGCCTCGATCAGCGCATCCATGCGCGGCAGCAGCACGTGATCACGCCCATCCTTGAGCATGAGCCCATGGGCCAGATTATTGATGTCCTCGGAGGTGCAGGCGAAGTGGATGAACTCCGCGATCGCCGACAGCTCGGCATGATCGGCGATGCGCTCCTTCAGGAAATACTCGACCGCCTTGACGTCGTGATTGGTGGTGCGCTCGATGGCCTTGATGCGCGCGGCGTCCTCGACCGACAACTCGCCGCCAATCGCGTCCAGCCGCTGTTGGGCAGCGTTGGACAGTGCCGGTACCTCCGCGATCTCAGGGCAATCGGCCAGCGCCTTCAACCAGGCGATCTCAACCACGACCCGATGCCGGATCAGCCCAAACTCGCTGAAGATCGAGCGCAGGTCAGCGGTCTTGTTGCCATAGCGGCCGTCGATCGGCGAGATGGCGGTGAGGGAAGATAACTCCATTAAAGCATTGCTCATGATCGGAAGTAAAAACGGCCATTGGCCAAGTCGGGCTCACCGACTCGCAACCTGGTCGCAGGCTCGGGGCTTGTCGGCTCGATGCGTCTTGCCGTGGAAGGCTCGTCAATTGGATTAGGCGACATCTTGCAGCTGATTCACCAGATCCCGTCCGGCCGTCGCCGGGGGAAGGGCCTTACCGTCTTCGCGGTAGAGCTGCACGATTTCCTCAACGACCTCACACAATTGCTCGAAAACGGCCACCTCGTCATCACCATGACAGCCACCGAGCATGAGGCCTGGACAGCTGCCAACGTAACACTGGTCTTCCTCCGACCATTCCACGACCTTGGCGTATTGATCACTGTCTTTCATCGTGTGACTCCGCAATGGCCTTCTCAACCGCTCGCACCAGATATCGCCTGGCATCGTCTCCTGGCTTGCCTGAGACCGTCACCGGCTTGGCTAGATTCGGGTGGACAAAATTGCGATGGCTCCCTTTGCCACCCCGATCAACAAAACCGGCTTGCTCCAATCTGGCGATCAGCTCCCGGACCTTTGGCGGCATGAGTCGCCGAACGGTCTCGGCTCAACCTGCCGCCAGACGCCGCAGCACATAGTGCAGGATGCCGCCGTTGCGGTAGTAATCGGCCTCGTTCGGGGTGTCGATGCGGACCTGGGCCTGGAAGCGGACCTCGCTGCCGTTGGCATGGGTCGCGGTCACCTCGACCTGCTTGGCGTTGCCGTCATCCAGATCGCCGATGCTAAACAGCTCGGTGCCGGTCAGGCCCAGCGACTTGGCGCTCTCGCCCGGCGGGAACTGCAGCGGCAGGATGCCCATGCAGACCAGATTCGTCCGATGGATGCGCTCGTAGCTCTCAGCGATCACTGCGCGCACGCCGAGCAGGCGAGGTCCCTTCGCAGCCCAATCGCGCGAAGAGCCTGAGCCATATTCCTTACCGGCAATGACAATGACCGGCACGCCCTCGGCCTGATAGCGCATGGCCGCGTCGTAGATCGATTCTTGATCGCCGGACGGCTGATGGACGGTCACCCCACCCTCGGTCCCAGGCGCCATCCGGTTGCGCAAGCGGATATTGGCGAAGGTGCCGCGCATCATCACCTGATGATTGCCACGACGCGATCCATAGGAGTTGAAATCCGTTGGCGTCACGCCCTGCTCGATCAGGTAGCGGCCGGCCGGGCTGTCGGCCTTGATACTGCCGGCCGGCGAGATGTGATCCGTGGTCACCGAATCGCCGAGCACAGCCAGACAGCGCGCGTCGCGGATCGGCTGCACCGGCTCCGGCTGCATCTGGATGCCCTGGAAGTAGGGCGGCTCTTGGATGTAGGTCGAGCTGGGGTCCCAATCGAAGACCTTGCCGGCCGGTGCATCCAGCTCCTGCCAGTGCGCGTCCCCGGCGAAGACATCGGCATAGGTCGAACGAAAGTCGTCTTGGCCGAGGAAGCTCGAGACGGTATCGGCCACCTCGGCCTGGGTCGGCCAGATGTCGCGCATGAACACCGGATTGCCCTGTGCATCGTCGGCGATCGGGTCGTTGTAGGGATCAAAGCCCATGCGGCCGGCGAGCGCGTAGACCACCACCAACGGCGGCGAGGCGAGATAATTCATCCGCACCTCCGGATGCACCCGGCCCTCGAAGTTGCGGTTGCCAGACAGCACCGAGGCGACGGTCAGATCGCCGTCGCTGATCGCCTTCGAGACCTCCGGGCGCAGCGGGCCCGAATTGCCGATGCAGGTGGTGCAGCCATAGCCAACGACATGAAAGCCGAGCTGTTTGAGGGGGGCCATCAGCCCGGCCGCCTCGAGATAGCGGGTCACCACCATCGAGCCCGGCCCGAGCGAGGTCTTGACCCAAGCCGGCACCTTCAAGCCGCGCTCGACCGCCTTCTTGGCGACCAGCCCAGCGCCGAGCATCACGGTCGGGTTCGAGGTATTGGTGCAAGAGGTAATGGCCGCGATCACCACCGCACCATCGCCGATGGCAACGGGCTCGCCATCGATGTCAGTGCTCACGACCGGGCGCTCATCGACCCCGCGCTCGGCGTTCAAGGTCTTCAGCGCCCCGGCGAAGCCGGCCTTGACCTCGGTCAGCGGCACCCGATCCTGCGGCCGCTTGGGACCCGCCAGGCTCGGCACGATGCTGCCGATATCGAGCTCTCGGGTCTCGCTGCAATCGGCCGCGACGGTGCCGTCGGCGTCGAACATCCCCTGCGCCTTCGCATAGGCCTCGACCAGCGCGACCTGCTCATCGCTGCGGCCAGTCAGGCGCAGGAAGTCGAGCGTCTCGTCGTCGATCGGGAACAGCCCGCAGGTGGCGCCGTACTCGGGCGCCATGTTGGCGATGGTGGTGCGGTCGCCCATCGGCAGGCTCTTCACCGCCGGACCGTAGAACTCGACCAGTTTGCCGACCACCCCATGCTGGCGAAGCACCTCGACGATGGTCAACACCAGATCGGTTGCAGTCGCGCCTTCCGGCAACCGTCCACTGAGCTTCACGCCGACCACCTGCGGGATCAGCATCGAGACCGGCTGACCCAGCATCGACGCCTCGGCCTCGATACCGCCAACGCCCCAACCAAGCACGCCGACGCCATTGATCATCGTGGTATGTGAATCGGTGCCGACCAGCGTATCCGGATAGGCCTGAAGCACGCCGTTGACCTCGCGCCCAAAGACGACGCGTGCCAAATACTCCACGTTGACCTGATGCACGATACCGGTATCCGGCGGCACCACCTTGAAGTCGTCGAAGGCCTGCTGGCCCCACTTCAGGAAACGATAACGCTCCCGATTACGCGAGAACTCGAGATCGGCATTGCGCTTCAGCGCGTCATCGGAGCCATAGGCATCGACCTGCACCGAGTGGTCGATGACCAGCTCGGCCGGCTGCAGCGGATTGATCCGGTCCGGGTCGCCACCGAGCGCGCTCATCGCGTCGCGCATCGCCGCCAAATCGACCACCGCCGGCACCCCGGTAAAGTCCTGCATCAGCACCCGTGCCGGGCGGTACTGGATCTCCCGATCCGGCTCCGCCTTCGGGTCCCAGTTGGCAAGCGCCTCGATATCGGAACGCTTGACGGTGACGCCATCCTCATGTCGCAACAGATTCTCGAGCAGGATCTTGAGCGAGAACGGCAGCCTTGCGCTGTTGGGGACCGCATCGACGCGGAAGATCTCGTAGGCTTTGCCAGCGGCGTCGAGACGGGCCTTGGACTTAAAGCTGTCGTGCATGGGAGGGCTCCGGAGATTGGGCTGACTGCAGAATGAAGATGATTCTAGCGACGCGCCGGCAGAATGACACCTCTATGACCACCCTGACTGATTTGAATCCGGTGCGGTCAGATGCGCAGTGGAGCCTGCCGCACGCGACCTGCAGGCCGCATCCACTCAGGCGTGGCCGGGCTGTCGAGCTGCGTCTAGGTGGCTCAGCTGGGCTGATGCATGTTCGCAGCTGGACTCAGGTAGGCACGCGCCGCATCGAGCAATTTGCGCCGGCCGAGTAGGATCTGCATCCGCCGGCCGCCGCACTGGCGCCACAGCATTGCCGAGCGAATCCCTGCCAGCAGCAAGGCGCGGATGCGCTCCTGATTCTCCTCGTTCTGCAGATAGAGCGGATTGCCACGCACGATGATGCGCGGCTCAAGCTTACTGATGGTCGCCGAGTAGAGGCTGGCGAAGCGGGCGATGACCTCACGGTCGATCAAGGGCGCATCCCCGCGCGCCTCACGCGCCGCCTCAATGCCGTCGCCGATCGCCGCCAGCATGTCGCCACGTCCAGCCAGAGAGCGCTCATGCTTGAGCAGTGTAATCACGTAGCGCGTCATCTCCATGTTGCGCTCGGGATGTCCGGTCAGCTGAGCGATGATCTGCCGCGCCCCGGTCGCCACCGCACCGGGCTCGCCGTACACCGCCGGCACATCCTCGGCATCGATCTGGAGCAGGCTGTATAGGCAAGGCTCCATCTGGTCGATGTCAACGCTGCCGCGGTTGGCAATGCGCTGCACGCAATGAGCCGCCTGGTGCAGTCCGGCCAGCGCGATGATGCGGTCTTGGTCGCTATAGGGCATGGATACTCGTTCCCGAAAATGTCGACCTGCGGCCATCAGCAATCACACAACCACCCAAGCATTCATCGCGCTGATAGAACACCGCCGATTGGCCTGGGGTGATTGCGCGCTGGGGCACGTCGAATCGAACCTGGCAAAACCTATTATCGTAACCGACGATGGTACAGCGCTGCAGCGGTTGCCGATGCCGCAACCGACAAAAACACTGGATGGGCGCCGCTGCCGGTGCCTGCCCGCTGACCCAATGCAGCTGCTCCCCGCTCAGCTGCGAGGCGTAGAGCAGTGGATGATCGCCGCCCTGCACCACGATCAGCGCGTTGCGCTCGACGTCTTTAAAGGCGACGAACCAGGGCGCCTCCTCACGCGCAGCGACCCCGCCGATACCGAGTCCCTGACGCTGCCCAATCGTGTACCAGGCGAGCCCGCGATGCTCGCC
>NZ_JBUDPI010000109.1:0-10271 GCF_054919635.1 Halochromatium sp.
CTGGATATCGATCTGCTGGTCGATCGACTTGCGCGCCTATTTGGCCTCTATCGCTGGGGATATCGTGGCTTCACCGACCTACGTCTGCGTGAGAACCCGGTACGTCATCCTGCGCTGCCTCGCACACTCGACGGTTTTCGCCTGCTGCAGCTAAGCGATCTGCACCTCGACCTCGATCCAGCACTCCTGCCGGCGATCCGGCGCTGTCTAGACGGGGTCGCCTATGACCTGGTGGTCTTGACGGGCGACTTCCGCAACACCACCGATGCCGACCATGGCCCCTCGGTCGAGCAGACGCTGGCGCTGCTGGATCTGTTCGACCGACCTGTCTATGGCATCCTCGGCAATCACGATTTCATCGAGATCGTGCAGCCACTCGAACGCGCTGGCATGCGTTTCCTGCTCAATGAGGTCGCTGAGATCCGCCACAGCGATGGCTCGTTCTACCTCGCCGGCATTGATGACCCGCATTTCTATCGCACCGATGATCTCGCTGGCGTGCGCGAGCTGATGCCTGATAGCGCCTTCAAGGTCTTGCTGAGCCATTCCCCCGAGACCTACCGGGATGCGGCAGCCTATGGCTTCGACCTGATGCTCAGCGGCCACACCCACGGCGGCCAGATCTGCTTGCCCGGCGGCTATGCGCTGATCAAGGTCTGCGACGTGCCGCGTCGCCTGCTCGCTGGCGCCTGGACCCATCGCAGCCTCCAGGGCTATACATCTGCGGGTACCGGCGCTTGCGGTGTTCCGCTACGCTATTTCTGCCCACCTGAGATCACCCTGCACAGGTTCGAGGCACCTAGCTGAGGGCGTTCTCGAGCTGAGCGCAGGGGCCTCTCGCATTCGACGACAATGGATAGCCTTCACGGGCGCAGCAACTGATGAAACACCCCGCCTCCGCCGCCACCGCCACCGCTGTTCCTTCGGTCTTCATCCTCGCGTTCATGGCCTCGCTAGGGCCGTTCGGTGATACCGAGTACACGCCCTCATTGCCCAGCATCGCGCACGGGCTCGACATCACCTATGCTCAGGCACAGCTGAGCATGACGGTCTATCTGGCTGGCTTTGCGTTGAGCCAGATCCTCTGGGGACCGCTCTCGGATCGCTTCGGCCGGCGACCGATGATCCTGATCGCGATCGCGACCTTCCTGGTCGGGTCATTGATCTGCGCCTTCAGTACCGACCTGAGCATGCTGCTCGCGGGGCGCCTGATTCAGTCGCTGGGGGCCAGCGCTGGTGGCACCATCTCGAATGCTGCAGTGCGTGATGCCTTCCCGGAAGAACTGCGCACCCGGATCTTCCTACAGGTCAACACCATCTTTGCGCTGGCGCCCGGCGTTGGGCCCATCGCCGGCAGCCTGGTCGACCACTACTTCGGCTGGCAATACAACTTCTATCTGCTCGCCGTGCTCGCGGTGCTCTTGTTGATCGCGCTCTTCTTTCGCTTTCCCGAGACCAATCGCAACCTGAATCTGGATGCCACCAAGCCGCGGGTCTTCGTCACCACCTACCTGTCGCTGCTCGCCAAGCCGGTCTATCTCTATTATGTGCTGATCCTCGGGCTCGGCTTCGGTCTCACCTATGCCTCGCTCGTTGAGGCGCCACATCTGGTGATCACCGAGCTGGGCTATCCGTCGAAGATGTTCGTCGTGGTGGCCTTCTGTATTGTCGCCGCGTTCATCATTGGCGCCTCGCTCGCAACCGTGCTCAGCCGCTATCTCACTGATCCGTCGTTGATCCTGAGCGGGCTCGGGATCATGCTTGTCGGCTCGATCGCGATCGGCGTCTTCGACGAATTCCATCTCGTCACGCTCACCACCATGCTCGGCTCGATCTCGGTGATCTATGTCGGCATTGCCTTCGTGGTGCCGGTGGCCACCGCGCGCGCCGTGGCGCCGTTCGAATCCATTGTGGGCTCCGCCTCCTCGCTGATGGGCGGACTCAGCATGGGCTTGGCGTCGCTGGCGACGCTCTACGTAGCCATGCTGCCAGGTCGCTCGGTTGAGGTGATGTTCATCGCCTTTAGCTCGATCAGTGCCTTCGGCGTGCTGCTAACGCTCATCGTCTTCATCTTTTGGCGCAAAGCCCTCTAGTCATGGAGATCACGGAGCGTCGAATTCAGACCATCAGCCTGGTGGTGCTGACCGTCATCGTCTGCGGCGTCGTGCTGCATCTGCTAAAGATCGTCTTTCTGCCGTTCGTGCTGGCGGTCTTCGTCTCGCTTGGACTCTCCGCACTGGTCGGTCTACAGGTCAGATACCTGCGATTGCCGATCAATCTTGCCGTGGTGAGTACGCTGCTGCTGACGCTGGTGCTGTTCTGGCTCGCCGGGCTGCTGATCGTCACCTCGGTCGAGCAGATGATCAGCTCGGCCTCGGTCTATGAGACTCAGCTGAATCGCTTGATGCAAGAGGGCTTTCGGTTGCTGCGCGTCGAGCACATCGGCATTGACTCAGCTGCATTGACACAGCCGCTACAGCAATTGCCGATCCAGACGCTGATCGAGGACCTTGGCAGCAATCTTCTGGACATGGCCTCAATGACCACGATGGTCTTCCTGTACGTGATCTATCTCCTCTTCCTGCTGCCACGACAACGGCAAGAGCCCGCACTCTGGCGGGAGATCACCGCGCGGGTGCGCGCCTATCTCATCGCGAAGACCGCCACCTCGGCCGCGCTTGGACTCTTGATCGGACTCGTCTTGGCCTTCTGCGAGATCCAATTCGCGATGCTCTTCGGGCTGCTTGCCTTCATGCTCAATTTTGTGCCGATGGCCGGTCCCGTGATCGCTGCCTTGGCCCCCTGGCCCATCATCCTGCTCTCCCCGGACCTTGGCTTGGTGGCAATGCTGATCAGCCTGTTCACCCCTGGCACCCTGTTCTTCGTCATCGGCAACTTCGTCGAGCCCAAGGTCCTCGGCCGCTCTGTCCAGTTACAACCGCTAGCAGTACTGCTAGCGCTGATCTTCTGGGGCGTTCTCTGGGGGCCACTTGGTGTCTTGCTCGCGACGCCCATAACCGGCATCCTCACTTTGCTTGCCTCCTATTCGCCATTGACCCGGCCGATCGCGCGGCTGGTCGCGGATCGGCCGCAGCCCGGCTGAGCTCGGCGCTTGCAGACAACCTCTGCAGACAGCCGCCTGCAGAAAGCCGATAGCGCAGCATACCTGCTAGCGCTGCGGCGCGGGCCAAAGCCTAACGGCGCAGATCGGCCAAGCGGTTGGCCACTCTTGTAATGGCAGCGCTGGTTCTCAGCGTTGCTCGAGTCTTCGGGGGCACATTACCGGAGCGCGTCAGCGGCCGATTCCTGAGGGCAGCAACACAGCCTCAACCTTGCCGAGCGTGGCCGAGGGCTCGAGGGTCCCGTCCATCGGCCACTGGCCCTGCTGGCTGGGCTGTCGCTCGGTAGGAGGCTCGGCTGCAGGCTCGGCTGCAGGCTCGTCGGGGGGCGCGGTCTCCTGGAGCGGCTGTTATCGGGTCCGTCAGACCAAGGCGCCCACCAGGTTACGGGCCGACTGCTCGACGACCTTCTGCACCACGGCGCCGACTAATGCCTTGCCGAAGGTCTCGCCGAGCTTCTTGGCATGGGTTTCATCGCGCCGCACAGCGGCCATGCAACCGAGGTCTTCAAGGGCCGCAAAGAGCTCAACCCGACTCAGCAGCTCAGGGTCATACTGAACCACGATGCTCGATGCGCGCTGATTGATCTGGACCGAACGCACACCCTCCATGGCCATCAGCTTGGTTTGAGCGTTGTCGGCACGCTCGCCATAGCAACGGAAGGCCTTAGAACGCACGCGAATGCGACCGGGGACATGATGGATGTACTGGCTCATCTTTGCAGGAACTCCAACATCTAAGAGTAGGTTGCAAGGAAAATTCGCAACTGGAACGGTTCGCATTGTATCCTCAGTGCGAGGCTGATGCAAATCATTCGCATCGCTTTTTAATCCCTGTAAGTTGTGTGTCCTTTATCGAGAACGCAGAGGTATGCCACCGATGAGCAATCCCAACTGGTTAGTCTTCCAACTGCCTGAGCTGATGTCGCAGCAAGACGCCAACGCCACGCGCTTCAAGGAGCTGCTGCGGACACCCTCGTTGAGCTGCTCGCTCTATCACATCCCGGCCGGCTCGAAGGAGATGCAGAGCGCACATGAGGAAGACGAGCTCTACTTCGTGCTCGAAGGGCGCGCTCGGCTGCGCGTCGAAGACGAGGATCATCGCGTCGAGAAAGGCACCATGATGTATGTGCGCACCGCCTGTGATCACGCCTTCTTCGATATCGAGGAGGATCTGACCGTACTCGCCTTTTTCGGCAGCCCAGTACGCCATCTACCGGGCTACTAATCTGAAGCAACGCTGAAGCAGCGATCGCCCCCCGCAAGGTCTCAATCATGCATCGACACAGCAGTCTCGACACCTGGCAACACGAGCACGATTTCAGTACCAGCGCCGAGGTCCAGGCCGAGCAGCGCACGCGTTGGGTGGTCTATCTGACGCTGGTGACCATGGTCATCGAGCTCACTGCCGGCTGGCTGACCGGTTCCATGGCTCTACTGGCCGACGGCTGGCACATGGGCAGCCATGCGGCGGCGCTTGGCTTAAGCGTCTTCGCCTATGGTCTCGCGCGACGCTGGGCCAAGGATCGGCGTTTCACCTTTGGTACCGGCAAGATCCCAACCCTCGCCGGCTACAGCAGCGCCCTGCTGCTCGGGCTCGGCGCGCTCTGGATGCTGGTCGAATCCATCAGTCGGCTATTCCACCCCATCGACATCCGCTATGCCGATGCGATGCTGGTCGCCTGCCTCGGGCTGGTGGTGAATCTGGTCAGCGCTTGGATCTTGGCTCAGGGCGGTGGTCATCATCATGGCCACGGCCATCATCACGGACACGCGCACGCCCATCACCCTCCTCGTCAGGACCGCCATCACGACCATCACGACCACAATCAGGGACTGCAGCATCATGCCCAAGGCGCTGAGCACAAGGATCACAATCTGCGCGCTGCCTACCTGCACGTGCTCGCCGACGCCATGACCTCGCTGCTAGCAATCGCCGCGCTCGCTGCTGGCATGCTATTCGGCTGGCGCTTTCTCGATCCGGTGATGGGGATGGTCGGTGCTGCCTTGATCGGCAGTTGGTCCTGGGGCTTGGCGCGCGACAGCGCCCGCTCGCTGCTCGACGCCGAGGATCACAGCGATATCGCAGCTCAAATCCGAAGCCGCATCGAAGCCGAGCCCGATCTTGCGATCGCGGACTTGCATCTGTGGCGCATCGGCGCCGCCAGCCGCGCTTGCATCCTCTCGCTGGTGACGCATGAGCCACGTCCAGTCGAGGAGTACAAGCAACGGCTGCGGTCGATTCCGGGCCTCGATCACCTGACCATCGAGGTCCAACAGTGTCGTGACGAGCGCTGCCTGAACACTGAGAACCCCTAACCCCCTAATCCTCTAAACCTTAACCCCAACAAGTGCAGATCATGCTCGCAGAGGCAGGAAGAGGCAGGAGCGTAAGCGACCTACAGGGTCATTATTGATCGAGCTGCTTAGTCTTTAGAGCTCGGGCTTCGGCGTTGCGGCGGTCTCGACCGGCAACAACGGATACTCCACCACCGGCTGCTCTCCGGTCAGGCTGCGCAGGAACTCGGCAATGGTTGCGGCCTCCTCGTCGCTGAGCTGGGTACCGAGCTGCGCGGTGCCCATCACCGCGACGGCCTGCTCCAGATCCCAGATCTGGCCCGAGTGGAAGTATGGCGCCGTCAGCTCGATGTTGCGCAGCGGCGCAGCCCGAAACACGTACTCATCCGAGGCGGTCTCGGTCACTTGGAAACGCCCCTTGTCCTCCGGGGGCAGGATGTCCGCGCCCGGTCGCTTGATCAGACCGAAGGGATAGTAGTCCTGGCCACCGAAATTGATTCCGCTATGGCAGGCAGCACAGCCCTTGTCCAAGAATAGTTCCAGGCCTGCCTTCTGGTTGTCGCTCAGTGCCCCGTCATTGCCCTCGAGCCACTGATCAAAGGGTGCATTCGGGGTCACCAAGGTGACCTCGAAGGCCTCGATCGCCTTGGCCATATTATCGAAGCTGACCGGATCATCCTCGCCGGGAAAGGCGCGACCAAAGCGCTCGACGTACTCCGGCATGCTGTTCAAGGTGACGACAACCGCCTCGGGGGTATTGGCCATCTCGACTCCGGCCTGGACCGGCCCCTTCGCCTGCGCCTTCAGATCCTCCGCCCGGCCGTCCCAGAACTGAGCGGCATTGAAGACCGCGTTCAGCACCGTTGGCGCATTGCGCGGACCGGTCTGCCAGCCATGGCCAACAGATGTTGGCATGTTGTCATCACCGCCGGTACCCAGGTTATGGCAGCTATTGCAGCTGATGAAGCCGCTGGCAGAGAGGCGCGGATCGAAGAACAGCATCCGCCCAAGCTCGATCTTCTCGCGGGTTAAGGGATTGTCCGAGACCGGCTGCAGTCCGTAAGGCACCGGCTGCAGGCCCGCCGAGGTTGCTTGCTCCCGCAACGCCGAATCCTCAGCGCTCAGGACCAGGCTCGTCGTTGTCAACAAGAATGCGAATGAGATCGTTGTCGTTTTCATCAATACACTCCTCCGATGGCCAGGTACTCTGAGGTCCTGGGCCTGTTGTGAACAGCAGCCGATTCAATACCGACCGCATCCGGAACCTTAGCACGTTGCATGACCCACCACTGGCGTAGGTTTTATTACGAATAGAAACACTTCTCATTGGGTGTTGATTTCGTGACAATACTCTTAGTCGGTTTTGCAGGCGCTGTGTCATACTTAAAATAAAAAAGTATGCTACCCAGGCGTGGCCAATCCTCTCCGGCCCGTTTCGCCGGTGCAAACCACTACCCCGTTGAACCCAGAGAATCGGAGCGCGACAACGCATGAAGACACGACGACTAAGTTGGGCCATCGCGATGGTCCTGAGTGCCGGCACCGCAGGCCATGCGGGGGCACAGACCCTTGAGGAGCGCGTCCGACGCCTCGAGCAAGAGAATCGCGAGCAGGCCGCCGCAATCGATCAGCAGCAGCGCACCATCGCCCAGCAAAAACAGCAGCTCGAAGGGGCACCACAACGTATCGAGCGGCTGGAAGAGACCCTGGACACGAAGCGCGACGCCGGCCCCGGCCTCGGCGGCTGGTTCGAGAACATCGAGATCGGCGGTGTGATCGAGGTCGAAGGTGTCTACGTCGATCCCTACGAGGGCTCGAGCGAATCGGACCTGGTCCTTGCCACCTTTGAGCTGGGCATCGCCGCTCAGGTCACCGACTGGGTCGAGGTCATGGCATCGCTGCTCTACGAGGAAGACGACACCCCTCTCGAGGTGGACCTGGCAACGATCACCATCGCCAATCCCGATGTGACGCCGGTATTCTTCACGGCCGGTCAGTTCTACGTCCCCTTCGGTGCCTATGAGACCAACCTGGTCTCCGACCCACTGACGCTCGAGATCGGCGAGACCCGTGAGACCGCGGCCCAGCTTGGCTTCGTCTATCAGGGCTTCAGCGGCAGTGCCTATGCGTTCAATGGCGACAACAAGATTAACGGCGACAATCAGATTGGCAGTTGGGGCGCAAACCTCGCCTTCGCCCAAGAGCGCGAAGACCTGGTCTGGACCATCGGCGCCGGCTATATCAACGATCTTGGCGACTCCGATACCTTGCAGGACAGCGTTGCCGATAACCGCGCCGCGCGTCAGCTCGAGATCGAAGAGTTGCGTCCAGAGGAGGCAGCACAATTCAGCCTAGACCCGACCGAGCGCACCGGCGGCTGGACTGCAAACCTCGGACTGGTCTATCGCAATGTCAATCTGATCGGCGAGTATCTCTCGGCAACCGAGCGTTTCGACCCGGCTAGCCTGAGCTTCAAGGACAAGGGCGCCGAGCCCTCGGCCTGGAACATCGAGCTCGGCTACAGCTTTGAGGTCTTCGGCAAGGAGTCGGTTGCCGCCGTCGCCTATCAGGGCACCAAAGAGGCGGTCAATCTCGAGCTGCCAGAGACGCGCTGGGCGTTTGGCTGGTCGATCGGCATCTTCGACGGCACGGCGCTATCCTTTGAATATGCGCACGATAGCGACTACAGCACCCGCGATGGCGGCACCGGCAACAACTCCAACGCCTTCGTCGCTCAGCTTGCGGTGGAGTTCTGATGCGCTATGCTGGCCAGTGATCCGAGTGCGCGATCGGGCGGCGACGGATCTCCGTCGCCGCGCTGGCAAGGTTACTGTCGCTTGATGTCCAGATCGATTCAGATCGAGTGCGTTTCCGCATCCCACCGCAGCGCAACCTGAGACCGACCCATGTCAACAAAATAGGTGGCAGAACGTGGACGATGCCTTCGCCGCTGCGCCGGACGAGGCGGCTTTTTGGACCGGCAGGACCTTCGACGATTTCCTGTTCCGACCGCAGAAGACGGATTCGCAGACCCGGCGCACGATCAGCGTCAAGTCGCTGCTGACGGCGGACGTTGCGTTGGATCTGCCGATCGTTTCGTCGAACATGGACAGTGTCACCGGCGCCGACATGGCGCGGGCCATGGCCATGCACGGCGGCATTGGGGTCGTACATCGCGGCATGAGCATTGAGCGCCAGGCGTCCGAAGTCGCCGTGGTGAAACGCAGCCAAAGCGCTGTGATCGACAGCCCGCTGCGCCTGCCTATGGGCACCACGATTCGCCAAGCCAGGCGTTTCGCGCGGCAGCACGGCATCACCGGCATCCTGATCGAGACGGCCAGCGGCTCCAATGTGCTGGCCGGTTTGCTCTCGAACCGGGATACGCCGGTGCAGGATGCTGACGAGGATCGACCGGTCGACGATTTCATGACACCGCTGTCGCGCTTGGTGACCGGCGCACCGGACATCTCCACCGACGAGGCCGAACGGTTGATGTTCGACCACCGCATCGAGCGTCTGCCGCTCATCGATGGCGCGAATCGCATCCAGGGGCTCATCACACGCCGCGACATCAATCTCAACCGCAAACAGCCCGGCGCCAGCAAGGATAGCGCCGGCCAGCTCCGCTGCGCCGCTGCGGTCGGCGCGCGCGGCGCTTAGCTGGAGCGGGCCGCAGCACTGCTGGAAGCTGGCGCCGATCTGCTATTCGTCGACATCGCTCACGGTCACTCGGCCATCATGGAGCAAGCTGTTGCCGGGCTGCGTGGCCAGTTTGGCAGTGTGCCGCTGGTGTGCGGCAACGTCGCGACCAGCGCGGGTGCGCGCTTCATGCGTGATATCGGCGCCGATGCGATCAAGGTCGGGGTCGGACCCGGCCGCGGCTGCCGCACGCGGCTGGAAACGGCGGCGGGCGTGCCGCAGCTGCAGGCCATCCGTGAGGCCTATCTCGCCGTCGGTGAGAGCGTGCCGATCGTCGCTGACGGTGGCGTGAAGACCGACAAGGACATCTTTCTCGCCCTGATCTGCGGGGCGTCGACGGTGATGCTCGGCAGCGCGCTATCCGGGACCGACGAGGCGCCGGGCCAGGTGATACAAGACCCGGCGACCCACATGAAGAAGAAGATCTACCGTGGCATGACCTCGCCCGAAGCCGTGTTGGAAGCGCTCTACGACAGCGGCAGCAGCGACGAGCTCGACGCAGCGCTTGACGTCCCGCCCGAAGGTCAGGAGATCCAGGTGCCATACCGCGGCAGCGTCAGCACCATCCTGCAGCGCATCCGCGGCCACTTGCAGTCATCGGTGAGCTACGGCGGCGAAACCACGCTTGCTGCGGTGCGCGAGAAGGTCCTGCCTGATCCGACCGCGTTCCTGGTGCCGCTGAGCCCGGCCGCGCGCATCGAATCCTTCGAGCGCTGAGCGCTCGCACCTCCTCGAAGGCGGTTGCTGAGGTCGAGCGTCACGATCAGCGTGGGACTCAGTCCACCTTGTGCGGTAGCGCCAGCGGTGGCGGCTGCATCGAGCCCTGGCCCTGCGACTCAGCATCCAGCGAGACCCCCTTGAGCGCATTGACCAGGATGCCGATGGTCGAGCCATTGTGCAGCAACGCGCTGGCCACCGGCGATAACCAGCCAAGCACGGCGCCAGCGAGCACGCCGGTATTGATGCCAACCGCAGCGGTGAAGTTCTGCTGGATCAGGCGCATGGTCTTGTGCGCGATCTCCCGGGCATCGGCCACCGCTTGGAGTCGATCGTCCATCAGCACGACATCGGCCGTCGCACGGGCGATATCGGCGCCGCGCGGCATCGCGATGCCGACATCGGCCCCAAGCGTCCTCCACCTCTCCGCCCTGCCCGT
>NZ_JBUDPI010000011.1:0-24886 GCF_054919635.1 Halochromatium sp.
GAAGCCGGCCAGACGATACCAGCGGCGAGCTTCGTCGATATCCTTCTCGACGCCCCGCCCCTCCTCATACATCATGGCTAGGGTTGTCTGTGAGCCAGCGAGTCCCTGGTCCGCCGCCTTCTTGAACCAGGCGACCGCCTTGGCCGGGTCCTTATCCACGCATTCGCCTTCCATGTACATGAATCCAAGGCCGTGTTGAGCGACACCCAGTCCCGCCTCCGCGGCCGCGCGCATGTACTTAAACGCCTGTAACGGGTTCTCGACCATGCCGAGTCCGTTTTGAGCCATGATCGCGATGCGGTACTGCGCTTCAGGATCGCCCGCCTCTGCGAGCGGGCCGAGCAGGCCAACGGCGCGCGAAAACTGCTTGGATTCGAACGCGGCGATGCCGCTGCTGAGGTCCATATCTTGGTTGCTGAATTGTTCGGACATTGACTGCCTCGTCGTTCTCGGTTGGAAAGGATGAGCGATCGCGTCTAGCCGCCGCTGAGTGGTAGCGCAACGCGTGCTTGCCATTGTTGGAGCAGGCGCCCGCTCGCCGCGCCAAGGGCAACGCGCTTAGCGAGCGTCAGCGATGAGTCCGGGGCTGTGCTGCCTGGCGCGAGCAAGCGGGTTGCAGCGCCCGCTTCAGTCGCGATCAGGCGACCGGCGGCATGGTCCCAAAGCCCTTGACCGCCATGGAGATAGAGCTGAAAGCGCCCGGCGCCAAGCCAGCACCACTCAAGCGCCACGGCCCCCAGATTGCGCTGTGAGCGAAAGGAGTCCGCGCCAAATAGGCCGGCGACCCGGTCCTTTGGTAGACGCTTGAAGTCGATCACTGCTATGCAGTCGCTGAGTTGTGGACCGGGACTGTAGGGTCCAATCGGGGCACCATTCATGGTGGCGCCCCGGCCGCGCTTGGCGCCGAAACACTCGTCGCGGACCGGGTCCAGGACCAGGCCGAGCTCGACTTGACCGCCTCGCAGCAGGGCGAGTGAGATGCAGAATCCAGGGAAGCCACAGGCAAAGTTGCTGGTGCCATCGATTGGGTCCAGGCACCAGAGTGCAGCCTCTTGGTCTGTCAGTAGGCGCTGTTGCTCGGTCGCGGACATCTCCTCGCCAAGCAGTGGGATGTCTGGCCACTGTGCGCTGAGCGTTGTCACCAACTGCTGCTGAACCGCGAGGTCGGCTTCAGTGACTAAACTGCCATCCGCCTTCTCGCGCGCCGACCTCTCGCGCGCCGGTTGTTGGCCGAAGCGCGGCATGAGCTGATCGCGCGCAACCTGCCTAAGGAGCAGGCTCAGGGTGTCGAGATCGGGTTGGTCGGAGACGGCCATAATGATAGGAAGCGCTAATGCGATGGCTGGTTTCGATGTCGTCGCCGGAGTCAGATGAACGCTATTCGACACAAATCAAACGGGCCAGAGTCAGACAGCGCATGCGTGAGCGCAGTGACGGCGACTGGGATGCCCTCCCGGCAGCGTCTGTCCGGGCGTCTCTTAGCGTCTGTGATGGCCTTGGCGCTGGTCATGCTGCTGATGCCGGCGACACTCGATTCAACGCGGGGGATTGGGGCTCAGGATGGGGCTGGGAGCGAAGCCTCCGCCCGCGCGCAAGCGGGCAAGGCTGACCAAGATACAGCCGCTGCACTGGAGCAGGCCGCCTTGGAAGCGACCCGCGTGCAGCGGGAATTGCTCGCCCGGCTCGATACGGTCGATGCGGACGAGGTGCTCGATTTCCTTCAGCGCTATCAGGGTAGCGTCGTCGCCGAGCCTGTGCGCGATCAATGGCTGCGCCGGCTGGTGCGGGAGCAGCGCTGGGCGGATTATCTCCAGGCTCACGTCGATAACGGGTCGCGCGAGCGCGATTGCTGGTATCGGCGCGCACTGCTCGGCACCGATCAAGCGGCAGCGGCGTTCTCCGGTCTATCAGGGATCTATCTGACCGGGGGCTCATTGCCTTCTGACTGCGATCCTCTGTTTGCCGTTTGGGCCCAAACGGGAGGTCTCAGAAGCGCTCGGGTTTGGGAGCGGATCGGGCTCGCTTTGGAGGCTGACAATCCAGGCGTGGCCGCCTTCCAGGCTCGCTACTTGCCGGCTGAGCATGAGCCTTGGCTCGAGCTGATGCTAGCGGTGCATCAGCGACCAGCACGCTTGCTAGAGGAGCCGATCACTGCAGAGCGGGTGCCGGATAGGGCGGTCCGGCAACGGATCCTGATCTATGGTCTCGAGCGGCTGGCGGCTCAGCGGCCACGGCAAGCCGAGCAGTTATGGGCCTCGATTGCGGCCGCTGAGCGCCTGCCAGCGTCACTCGCCGAGCGCGCCGACATCGCGGTTGGCAAGGCGCTGGCGGGTGCTGGTGATCGGCGCGGTCTCGACTACCTGGCACGGCTTCAGCCGGGTACCGATAACCAGGATCTGCAGCACGAGCGTTTGCGCATTGCGCTGAGGCTCCGCGCTTGGCAGCAGCTCGCCGACTGGTCGGAAGGGCTGGTAGCCGAGGCCGATGAGCTCGCCAAATGGCGTTACTGGCGCGGCAAGGCGCTGATGCGGGTGGCATCTGGCGCTGCAGATCGCGCAGCTGCCGCACATGCCTTTGCCGCGGCTGCCGAGGAGCGCACGCTCTGGGGCTTTGCTGCAGCCGAGCTGATCGGGCGTGCGCCGGCGCTTGGGCATCGTCCGGTCGATGTCGACCAAGCCATGCTGGATCGTCTCATGTATTCGGAGCTCTTACAGCGTTTCAAGGAGATGGATCGGCTCGGTCGCGTGAGCGAGCTGCGGCGCGACTGGCACGCGCTCGTGCGCCTTCTACCGCGGGAGCAACAGTTGGCTCTGGCTGCCGCGGCCGCCGAGCTGGGGTTGACCAATCAATCGATCCTAGCCCTCTCCCGGGCGGCCTACTGGGACGATCTCGAGCTGCGCTTTCCACTGGCTTACGCCGACTTGGTCGCTGCAGCTGCTGCCGAGCAGGGGCTGCCACCAGACTGGGTCTATGCGGTGATTCGCCAAGAGAGCGCCTTCGATCCCGACATTGCCTCCCATGCTGGTGCCATTGGGCTGATGCAGCTGATGCCGCCGACCGCACGCGAGGTTGCGCGCAAGGTTGGCTACGCCGAGCCTGAGCGACTGAACTTGACCGATCCGGCGCCCAATGTCGCACTGGGTACGGCCTATCTTGCCGAGATGCAGCAGCGCTTCGATGGTCATCCACTGCTTGCGAGTGCGGCATACAACGCGGGACCGACAGCGGTGACGCGTTGGCTGCCTGATGGGTCGATGCCCGGTGATCTCTGGCTCACCGAGATCCCCTATGCCGAGACGCGACAGTACGTGCGGCGGGTGCTCACCTACCGTGTTTTCTATCGTGATCGACTTGGGCTGCCACCATTACGAGTCGGCGCCATGCTGCGCCGCGTTCACTGATCGAGGCTGATCTGGGTAGATAATCTGGGTCCGTGCTTAGGGCAGCTGGAATGCGCAGCTGATCTGGGGTCGATGCTCAGCGCACACTGTTCTGTTAGCTGTCTCTGTTATGCTGCGCGACTGTTCCTGTCCGTTGTCATCGCGGCGTTGAGCCCTTCGTCTGACTCATCATGCGTTTTCCCGTTCGAATTGCCCTTGCGCTTAGCCTTGCCGCAATGTCCCCCGTCAATGCGGCGGGTAGTGATGCAGCCGAGCTGATGGCCAAGGCGATGGCCCGGATGATGGACGCGATGGGACTCTTTGATGATGATTCCGGGGCCAAGATGCC
This sequence comes from Halochromatium sp., assembly GCF_054919635.1. Taxonomy (NCBI): domain Bacteria; kingdom Pseudomonadati; phylum Pseudomonadota; class Gammaproteobacteria; order Chromatiales; family Chromatiaceae; genus Halochromatium; species Halochromatium sp. Next base: position 3,730 of record NZ_JBUDPI010000011.1, read on the forward strand.
GACGATACCTCCAATGATGCCGGGGATGGGGAGCTTTGGTTACGGCCAGATGCCCTGGAGTCAAATGCCATGGGGCCAGATGCCCGACTATACCGGCTTTACCGATCCCATCACTGCCTTTGGCATGCAGGGTATGGCCGATCAGTGGGCCAGCAGCATGGGCTGGCCCTGGAGCAGCGGCGGCAGCGGCCTCGATGGTATCTGGGAGGGACGTGATGGTGGACTAATGATCATCCGTGCCCATCGCTTTCGGCTGCAGGGCGCTCAGGGCGGGCATATCGAGGGTCTATTCCAGCGTCGTGGCGATCGCATCGCCTTCTATGAGCCCGGCAGCGAGAGCGTTCGCGCCTATGAGATGGCCGAGTATCAGGGGCGGCTCGTGCTGCGTGATGCGGCTGGCAGCACCTACCTCTATCGTCGGCTCTGGCTCGACGAGCCCGCCTATGCAGTCCCCTTTGGGATGGGCGTTTCTTCTGACCGAGGCGATACGGGTCAGCCGTGAAACAGGCTGCTGCCGACCGCCAGCAGCAAGAGTCCAAAGATGCGCTTTAGGGCAACGGTAGGGAGCCGATGGGCGAGGCGAGCGCCCAGGTTTGCGAGCGGCATGCTGGTTGCGACAATCGCCACGACCGCCGGCCAGTAAACAAAGCCGAGGCTCTGGGGCAACAGGCCAGGGCGCTCCCAGCCGGCGACGATGAAGCCCAGGCTTCCGGCAGCCGCGATCGGCACGCCACAAGCGCTCGCCGTGCCCACAGCAGATCGCAGGGCTATCCCATGGCGGGTAAGGAAGGGCACCACCAAGACGCCGCCGCCGATACCAAGCACTGCGGACAGGATGCCGAAGCCGACACCAGCCCCGAGCAGGCGCTGTCGCGGTGGAAACGGCTTCGATGCCGTCGGTTGAAGGCGCAGCAGCATGCGTAAGCCGGTGTAGAGCAAGAACACTGCGAACAGGCGCTGCAGCCAGATCGGCGCGATTGCACCCCCGGCCAGTGCCCCAACGCCCGCGCCAAGAAGCAGGGCGGGCCCGACTACGCGAAAGACCGTCCAGTCGAGCGCGCCGCGACGATCGTGCGCGTACGCCGAGACCGAGCCGGTCGCCACGATCGTCGCCAATGAGGTGGCCACAGCCTGATGGGGTGCCCAGAGGCTATCGAGATGCAGGTAGCCGAAGATCCCGATCAGCGCCGGCACGATGACAGCGCCGCCACCGATCCCGAGCAGACCGGCGAGCAGGCCGGCGAGCGCACCGGTCGCAAGAAAGGCAGCGAGGGCGAGTGGTTCCACGATGGCTAAGGTCGATTCTGAGCGTTGATCGGGCATAATACGCGCCCAGATCGCCCGCTGTTTCCCAGCATGGCCCCAACCGCGCCAATTCGCATCGGCGCGAGTTTCAAGGAGTCCGATGAGAACCAAGACAATTTGTATCCTCGGTGGCGCCGGCTTCGTTGGTCAGCATCTGGTTCGACGCCTTGGTCAGGCCGGCTGGCATTGCCTGGTGCCAACTCGCCGACCACATCGACACCGTGACCTGAAACTGATCCCGCATCTCAGCCTGATCCCCGTCGATCGCCTTGATCAGGCCAGCTTGGGCGAGGTACTCGCGGGCTGTGATGCGGTGGTGAACCTGGTCGGCATTCTCAACGAGGACGGTCGCTCGACCTTCGAGCGCGTCCATGTCGAGCTGGTCCGTGATCTGACGACTGCAGCGCAAGAGACCAGCGTGCCGCGGCTGATCCAGATGAGCGCGCTGAATGCGGATGCGAGCCACGGCGGTAGCGCCTATCTGCGCTCCAAGGGCGCTGGCGAAGACCTCGCCCATCAGGCCGAAGGTCTGCAGGTGACCAGCGTGCGTCCCTCGGTGATCTTTGGCCGCGGCGACGGCTTCTTCAATCGCTTTGCGTCTCTGCTTGAGATGACGCCAGGCGTCTTTCCGCTGGCCTGCCCGGACGCGCGCTTTGCGCCGGTCTGGGTCGGCGATGTCTGTGAGGCGATCGCACGCGCCCTGGATGATCCGAGCACCATCGGCCGACGCTATGACCTCTGTGGCCCGCGAGTGCTCAGTCTGCAAGAGCTGGTGGAGCAGACGGCGAGCTGGATCGGGCGCCGCTGCCTGTTGATCAGTCTCAATGATCGCGCCTCGCGCTGGCAGGCCAAGCTGTTCCAGCGACTGCCTGGGAAGCCGTTCACCATGGACAATTATCGCTCGATGCAGACGCCGAGCATCTGTGGGGACCATGATGGCCTGCTTGAGCTCGGCATTCATCCGACTGACATCGAGACCATCGTGCCGACCTATCTACGCTGAGAGGTCCCGGGCAGCTTTGATGCTGGTCGCCGGTGGATGCGCTCTTTGTCGGCTGCTAGAACCGAGGCGCCGGTTGCCGACCCTGGTCTGATGCTGAAGCCGGTCCTTCGACCAAAGCCTGGCGGTCGGCGCCTGGCGATTGGTGCCTGGTGATCAGCGTCTCGCGATCGGCGTCTGGCGATCAGAGCCTGGCGCTGAGGTCGCGGACCCCGAAGCCGCTGAGGTGCAGCGCGTCAAGTCCACGACTGAGCCCCATCACCTGAAAGCGCTCGCCCATCGCGCTTGGCAGGAGCAACTGCTTGGCGCCAGCGGTCAGCTCGAGCATGGCTGCGGGATCATCACCAGCGCTCTCGGCGATCAGCGCATCGATGCCACAGCCGATCAGAAAATTGGCCTGGGTGGTATAGCCCGCGAAGGTCAGTCCGGCTGACTGACCGGCCTTGGCCAGGGCAGTAAAATCGACGTGCGCGGTGATGTCCTGTAGGCCGATGTTGCGATAAGGGTCGCCGTGGGCGCGATGATGGCTATGGCACATCAGGGTGCCCTGATCACGCTCGTCCAGATAGAGCTCGGCACGTGGATAGCCGTAATCGATCACCAACAGCAGGCCAGCGCCAAGCATCGCACTGAGCGCCTCGATCCAGGGCGCGAGCCGAAGGTTGATCTCGGAGCGATAGCCTGGCTGGGTCGCAAGGCCATCTGCCTGCAGCGCCAGGACCGCCGCCTGCAATGCTGGCGCTGCCGATTGTGAGGGGATATCGTGGAAGCCGTCGCCATCGCTGCCGACACAGATCTCCTGCACCTGCCGCTCGCTGCCGATCTGGAAACGATGCACCGGCATCGCGTCTAGGACCTCATTGGCGATGACGACGCCGTTGATGCGCTCTGGCAGTCGCTCCAACCAGTGGCAACGCCCAACCAGCTCGGGGAGTTGCGTGGCGATGGTCTGGTATTGGCGCTGCGCGAGATCAGGGCTTGGCTCGAGGATGAGATAGCGCTCGGGAAGCGGCCCTTGGTCCGCGAGGCTGGCCAAGAGCTCGGCCGCAAGCGCGCCAGAGCCGGCGCCGAGCTCGAGCAGGTCCAAGCCTGAACGATCCGCATGCTGAGCACAGGCGTTCAAGACCTCGCGGCAGGCGGCGGCGAGGCAACGCCCGAACAGGGGCGAGATCTCTGGGGCGGTGACAAAGTCGCCTGCCGGCCCCAGTTTCGCAGCACCAGCGACGTAATAGCCGAGACCTGGCGCGTAGAGCGCAAGCTCCATAAAGCGATCAAAGGGTATCTGGCCCCCTGCGGCCTCGATCTCACGACGAATCAGTGTCTCAAGGCGTTGTTGATGTCGTTGTTGATGTTGGGCGGTAACGTCTTCGTCATCGACCATGGTCGGGTCCAATCGGTTCTGTTGGTCAGCTGGCGCTGCGACGGTCCAAGCGAGTACAGGGCCATTTGCAAGCATCTTTGCGCGCAACATCTTTGCTCGCAACAGGTCCGGATGCCTTCGAGCGAGAGCTAACAGGAGAATTCATTGACTGATCAGACAAGATCCAATTCCACCGCTGATGCCTCGGCCAGCCCGAAACAGGTTGATCAGCAGCAGCCTAGCCAGGAACAAACGAGCTTGAACCAGCCTGCGGGCCAGCTTGGTACAAGGCCGGGGTCGCTCGCGGGCAAGGTCGCGTTGGTCACCGGTGGTGCGCATCGCATCGGCGCCCGGGTTGCGCGGCAGCTGCATGCCGAAGGGGCCAATCTCGCGCTGCACTACCACTGCTCAGAGGCGGACGCCGATGCCCTCAAGCATGAGCTTGAGCATGAGCGCGAGGGCTCGGTGCAATTGATCCGGGCTGACCTTTGCGACATCGCCCGGCTCGGGGCGCTGATCGCCGAGGTCGAAGCCTACCATGGTCGCCTCGATATCTTGGTGAACAATGCATCCAGCTTCTATCCGACCCCACTTGATGAGGCGACCGAAGCGCAGTGGGAGGACCTACTCGGGTCGAATCTCAAAGCCCCGTTCTTCTTGGCGCAGGCCGCGGCGCCTTTGCTGCGCGCAAGCCGCGGCGTGGTGATCAATCTGGTCGATATCCATGCGCAGCGTCCGCTCCAGGGGCACTCGATCTATTCGATTGCCAAGGCCGGGAACGCGATGATGGTCAAGACCCTGGCGCGTGAGCTCGGCCCCGAGGTGCGGGTCAATGGCATCTCGCCCGGGGCGATCCTTTGGCCGGAGCAGGGGCTGTCAGACGCGCTCAAGGATGAGATCCTGTCGCGCACGGCGCTCGGGCGCGCGGGCTCCGCCGAGGACATCGCGCGGACGCTGCTCTTTCTGGTCCGCGACGCCGACTACATCACTGGCCAGATCATCGCCGTCGATGGTGGCCGAACCCTACAGCAGTAACGAAGGAAACCGATGACTGAAGAGAAAAAGGCCCTTTTGCATCAGGGCTCTGATCGAAGCTCGCCCTATCCAGTGAGTCGACTGGCGCCGGCGTTCCAGGCTCCAGCCCTGGCCGAAGAGATCGAGCGGGCTGAGTCCATGCTCAGCGCGCGTACCAGCGCCAAGCTGCGCGTGATCGCCGACCAGATCAAGTCCCTGCAAGCCGAAGCCCGCAAGGTCCTTGACGAGGCGCGCGACGAGCACGCACTGACCCATGCCGAGTGTGCCTTCAAGCGGCTACCGGGCAAGATCTACCATCTCTACCAGCGGCCCAACGGAAGTCGCTACTTTTCGATGCTCTCTCCTGATGACTGGCGTGGTGAGCCGCCGCACGCCTACCTGGCGAGTTACCGGCTCGAGGCCGACTATTCCTGGACGCCGCTCGAGGCCCTGGATCAGCCTGACGATACCGGGGAGCTGGTGCAGCAGTTACTCCGCATCGACGGTTTGTGATCCCACCGGATCGCACATCCTATGCCTCTGCAGGACCTCCTGGTTTGGCTTCAGGCTCGCCGGGGCCATGCCGAGGAAGGCGGAAACGAATCACCAAGCAAACGCATTTCTGCCGATCTCGCACGAGAGCGTGGAAATCCATATGCGCGCAGCCGGGGGACGGCGAGTGGTTAAGCCCTCGGGTTGGATAGGCTGATGGTCCGCGGGCGAGGCTGACACTGCCTTGATCGTGGAGAGGAAAGCCCTGCTTGCGGCTCGCTGATGGAAGCGCAACGACTCAGCTCAGTCCCATGAGGCTGAGCAGCTCTTCGCTGCTCATCACATGGCAGTAGATCATGTTGATGATCGCGAGCTCTTGCTCGTGCAGCTGCTCGGTGCCTGCGGCGCAGCAGTCCTCGACCACCACCACGCTGAAGCTCTCATCGGCGAGGCTGCGCACCGTCGATGAGACGCACTGATCGGTGTAGATGCCGGTCACGATCAGGTTGCGGATGCCCATGTTGCTGAGGAGTAGGCGGAGATTGGTGCCGGTGATCGCGCTGTCGGTGGTCTTGGTCACGACGATCTCGCCGGGTGCTGGTGCCAGCTCGGGGATGATCTGCGAGGCTTCGCTATCTTTCGGCATCAGCAGGTTGTTCCAGCCCGGCATCTTCTGGCTCAGCGAACGATCGCGCCCGTCCTCGAGCTGGCAGGCAATGCGGGCATGGATCACGTCCAGGCCATTGTCGCGAAAGCGCTGCTGCAGGGCCTGCAGCCGCGGGATGACGGTGCCGCGCATGCGCTCGTGGAAGGGTGCCCAGCGCTCGCGCTCGGCCGGGTCGTCGTGCAACACCATGCCGTAGTTCTGCACATCGATGCACAGCAGCGCGGTTTCATGCGCAATGAGCTCCGGATCGTCGGGCTCTGGGGCGCCTTGATAGTAGAACGAGCGGTGGGCGGTCTTCCAGGTCATCGGCTTTGGCTCCGGAACACGAGGTTGGCGACGAGAGTTGTCGAGCTGATCGTCCGTACTCTGCCAGATCGCCTTCGGGGCGTCACCAGCAGCTTGGCGGTGCATCCTGCGGCTGATGGCGCCTCTCTCGTTGATGACCGGTGCTGACTGATGAGCAGCGGTCGACGCGCCTCGATCTGGCCGCGCGCAACTCGATCTGTGCGTCGGCTGTTGCGCTTCTTCAATGCCTTTGCGCGCGCAATCCCTAGAATTCTCCTCAGTTATGTTACATCCCGCGTTGCGGCCTTCCGTTATGTCACAGACTGCGATCGACTCGCGTCGACTTCCCAATTTTCCGATCTCCTTCTTTGCGGTGGTGATGGGCCTCTCCGGGCTGACCATCGCCTGGGAGAAGGCGCTGCACGTGTTCTCGCTTGAGCTGCATGGGATCGGGTTCGATCCGACCCTGAGCGTCGGTCTTTGGATGGCAAGCGCGACGGGCGCCGTCTTCTCATTGCTCGCCTTGTTCTACCTCGCCAAGCTCGTGGTGTATCCAAAGGCGGTGCTCGAGGAGCTCCGGCATCCGATCAAGCTCAACTTCTTCGCGGCAATCTCGATTAGTCTTCTGCTGCTCTCGATTGCGTTCCTGCCCACTGATGAGGCCATCAGCCGGCCGCTTTGGCTGGTCGGTGCCAGCTTGCATTTACTGTTCACGCTTTATGTGGTCAGCGTCTGGATTCACCATGAGCACTTCGAGGTCCACCACATGAACCCAGCTTGGTTCATTCCAGCGGTTGGTAATGTGTTGGTGCCAGTGGCGGGCGTGCCCCTCGGGTTTGTTGATGTCTCTTGGTTCTTTTTCAGCATCGGCATGCTGTTTTGGGGCCTGTTGATGACGATCATCTTTTATCGGCTGCTGTTCCATACGCCCATTCCAGAGCGCTTCATGCCGACCCTGTTCATCTTGATTGCCCCGCCGGCGGTTGGCTTTATCGCTTACACGCGGTTGGTTGGTGAGCTCGATCCGATGGCGATGGTGCTCTACTTCAGTGCGCTGTTCCTGACCCTGCTGCTGTTTGCGCAGGCACGCTATTTCGCGCGGCTGAAGTTCTTCCTGTCTTGGTGGGCCTATACCTTTCCGCTCGCGGCAATCAGCATTGCGAGCATGCTGATGTTTGAGCAAGGGCAGAGCGATGTCTATCGTTGGATCGGCGCTGGACTGCTCTCCATTCTGACGCTGGTCGTGACCTTTTTACTGTTCAGGACGCTGTATGCCGTTATCCGTCACGGCATCTGTGTCCCCGGCCATTAACTGAAAACTTCTGGCTGATGATCCTGCCCCCTGACAGCCGCTCGCAGGTACTCGTGAGTGGTGGTTTCTAGCCAACGCTGTCGAGCCCAGATGACTCGACGACGCTGAGGCCTCGGCTGCCTATTCGTTAACCCACTGGAGACGATTGATGAAACAGATCCTGTTGCAAGAGAAGTATCCGATCTACGCGCTCGAGGTCAACAAGAATGAGACCCGGTTTACCGATGCGGAGTCGATCATCGCTTACCTGAAAGAGTGCATCAATGCGCATGAGATTGCGCGTTACATCGGTGAGTTTGATCACCTGGCGCACACGCAAGCGCTGCCAAACGGCCAGATCGCCGAAGGCATCGAGTCGGCGAAGCACATCCTGTTTTGTTTTGGCAGCAAGCTGCCTGAGCCGCATGTGATGGCCGTCCGGCCGCGCTCGATTGGCGTGGTTGATCAGGGGGATCGCTTCACGGTGACCTACCTCGAGGCGCCGATGCCACCAGCGAACGAGGCGATGGAGCGCTGGGTCAAGGCTATCATCGAGCAGCCGACCCCTGTTGCGGCCTGATTGCAGGGGTCGCCGCCCAGGGATCGCCGTCTTCCAGGGATCGCCGTCGTCCAGGGGTCGCCGGAGCCTAGCTGCAGTCCGATCGATACCCTATCGAGCATCGGCACGCGATGGAAACCCGCTTGCCTTCCCCGCGTCTAAGGCGATTGTCGGACAAGCGCGTACCGCATTGCGCAAATACCAGCTCGGCAGATGGGCGTTGACAGAAATCGCCTACGATGAGCCGTTGCGTGCGCCAGGCCGTAGCGGCTCGCCACAGCGCCGACACCGATAACGCTGCCCCTTAGCGGCCTTGTTGTGACGGATGCTCGAGAGTTGATGGTCCATGCAGCCGCAGTGATAGTCGAAATAGCGCAGCCTGCGCGCGCCGAGTCCGCTGACGTCGTAATCATGGCACCGGGTCGGCTCCGCGCCGAGCTGGTGCATGATCTGCTGCCATTCCCGACCATGGGGGCGGATATTGTGACCGTGACGATGATAGGCGAGCACGTGCGCGACCTCATGCGGCACCGTGCGTGAGAGAAAGTCCGCCCCGCCGCGTCTGAGCAGCTCCAAGTTATAGCGGATCAGGTAATGGCCGCGGGCGCGGATACGGACCTGACCAGCGGTCTTGCCGCGCAGATCAAACCGGATCTCGATGTCGGCATCTGCGATCGGGCCGAGCAGGGCAGCCGTTTGCGAGCGTGCGCGGGCCTTGAGTCTCTCAAGCTCGGTACCGGTTGGACATCGGTCCCCGCGCTTGCTCGAGGCGGCGCTTGCGTTCTGGCTTTGCGTTTCGCTCACGATCCGGTTATCATTCGTAGGCTTGAGATACAAGGGTAGAGCTGGAATCCTCCTGCTTTCTACCCCAGGCGAGATGGCCCCGGTATCGGGGTTTTTTTTCATCCGCGATCCGCTGCAGACCCAGGCGAGGCTGCTTCCGGCAGAGGCTCGCGGGGTACTGCTCCGAACAAGGGGGCCCTAAGGCCCTCTTTTTCGTTTTGCATTCTACCCGGTCTGCTCTCTGGCCAAGGCTGTTCTCGTGGCCGGTGTGTGCGATGGCTCGGGATCGGGGTGGGCACGATCATAAGCAGTGGTGCTGAGTTCTTGATGCGACGGGCGAATGACCGACTGACAACGCTGGTGGCCTCGGTCGTCGAGCCGATGGGTTACGAGGCGCTCGGTGTCGAGCATGCCTCAGCCGGGAGCGCGCAGGCGGTGCTGCGAGTCTACATCGACCACGCTGATGGCATCACCGTCGATGATTGCGAGGCAGTGAGCCGGCAGCTCAGCAGCGTCCTCGATGTCGAGGACCCGATCAGCGGGCACTACGATCTCGAGGTCTCGTCACCTGGGCTCGATCGACCACTGTTCACCGTCGAGCAGATCCTACGTCATCTTGGTAGCCGCATCCGAGTGCGGCTCGAGCAGAAGCTCGAGGGTCGCCGCAATTTCGAAGGCGAGGTGCTTGCGGTGAGTGATGACGCGCAGCTCCTTGAGCTGAGCCTCGACGAGGGTAAGGAGCAGCGCCGGGTCCAGCTGCCGGTGGAGCAGATTGAGAGCGCCCGTGTTGTGCCCGACTTTAACTTTTCACAGTCCGCTCGCTGACGAACCGGATGCCGGACGGGGCCGAGAGCGACCGACATCAGGGTAGGGACCGATGAATAAAGAGATATTGATGGTCGTCGATGCCGTCTCGAATGAGAAGGATGTCTCCAAGGGGATCATCTTCGAGGCGATCGAGGCCGCGCTCGCCTCGGCGACGCGCAAGAAACATGGTGGTGATATCGACGTGCGGGTCTCGATCGACCGCGGCACGGGCGATTACGAGACCTTCCGTCGCTGGGAGGTGGTCGAGGATCAAGACGGGCAGCCGCTCGAGGCGCCAGAGCGTCAGATCACGATCTCGGCAGCGCAGGAGCTGGACCCAACGCTCGATCTCGGTGGCTTTATCGAAGAACAGATCGAGTCGGTCTTGTTTGGCCGCATCGCCGCGCAGACCGCCAAGCAGGTCATCGTGCAGAAGGTGCGCGAGGCCGAGCGCGCAAAGATCGTCGAGCTGTTTAAGAGTCGCGAGGGCGAGCTCGTGACCGGTATCGTCAAGAAGGCCGAGCGTGGCACCATTGTCATTGATCTCGGCAACAATGCCGAAGCCTTAGTGCCGCGCGATCAGGTGATTCCGAAAGAGACCGCGCGCCCTGGGGACCGACTCCGGGGGCTGCTCTATGAGGTGGCCGCCGAGCTGAAGGGGCCGCAGCTGTTCGTCAGCCGAACCTCGCCGAAGCTGTTGATCGAGCTGTTCAAGCTCGAGGTACCGGAGGTCGGCGAAGGGACGATCGAGATCGTCGGCGCCGCCCGCGATCCGGGCACGCGCGCCAAGATTGCGGTGCGGACCAAAGACCCGCGTATTGACCCGGTTGGCGCTTGCGTTGGCATGCGCGGCTCGCGCGTGCAGGCAGTCTCCAACGAGCTGTTTGGGGAGCGCGTCGACATCATCCCCTGGGACGAGAACCCAGCGCAGTTCGTGATCAACGCGATGCTCCCCGCCGACGTCGTCTCGATCGTCATCGATGAGGACGCGCGCAGCATGGACGTGGCGGTCAAGGAAGAGAATCTCTCGCAGGCCATCGGCAAGGGGGGGCAAAACGTGCGCCTTGCCAGTCAGCTGACCGGCTGGGAGCTGAACGTCATGAGCGAGGAGGCGGCCGCGGCCAAGAGCGAAGAAGAGGGACGCCGGCTGGTCGAGCGCTTCATGTCCGATCTGCGGGTCGATGAGAACGTCGCCGCGGTGCTGGCTGAGGAAGGTTTCACGACGATTGAAGAGATTGCCTATGTGCCCGAGTCGGAGCTACTGGCAATCGCCGATTTCGACCAAGAGCTGGTCGAGCTCCTGCGGCAGCGCGCCTTGGATGCGGTGTCGAGCCAATCGGTTGCAAACGACGAAGACCCGGATGCAGTCCCGGGCGATGATCTGCTCGCCATGCCGATGATGGACGAGGCCTTGGCCTATCGGTTGGCTCGACGCGGCATCATTAGCGTGGCTGATCTAGCAGATCAGTCGGTGGACGAGCTGTTGGAGCTCGACGGCATGGACCCCGAACGCGCGGCCAGTCTCATCATGGCAGCGCGCGAGCCCATGTTCGCCAGCTCGCAGAACGACTAGTCATCGGAGGTGCGAATGAGTACTGAAGTCACGGTCAAGCAACTCGCGACGACGGTCGGGATTCCTGTGGAGCGGCTGATCGCTCAGCTCCAAGAGGCTGGCATCTCGGCCCAGGCCGAGGATGCGACCATCACGGAGAGTGAAAAGATCCAGCTGCTGCAGCATCTGCGGCGCAGCCACGGCAAGAAACAGGAGCCGTCTGGGGAGCCAGTCACCGAAGCGGCCGCTGAAACAACCGGCGAAGCCACCAGTGTGCGGCGACGTCCGACGACCCCCGACAATCGCGCCCAACGCCCATCGCGTCCAGCGCCGGCCCGTGGCGCGGCGCCGCCGCGCGGAGGCGCCGCCGCCCGCACTGGCAAATCGGTCAATGTCGAGGTGCGCCGTAAGCGCAGCTTCAGCAAGCGCGGTTCCGAGCCCGCTGTTCCTGCGGCGACGGTGCGCACGACGCAGCGCCCAGAGCCTGCAGCGCAGGAGACAAGGGTCAGGCGTGCCCCGATTGACGATCAGCGCCGACGCGCCGAGCTCGAGGCGCGTCGTGCGGAAGAGGACGCTCGCCGCCTTGCTGAGCAGGAAGAGCTGGAGAGTCGCCAGCGTGAAGAGGCCCGGCGAAAGGCTGAGGCCGAGGCTCGCGCGAAGGAAGAGGCAGAGGCAAAGCGACGTCGCATGGCCGAAGAACAGGCCAAGCAGGCAGAGGCGCAGCAAGAAGAGGCAGAGAAAGAGACCGCTGACAGTTATCAGCTGGCGCTGCGGGGCAAGCCGCTGCCGGATACGGGGGTCGTTGAGCCCGAAGGCGAGACCGAGCAACAGCGAGAGGATCGTCGCCGGGCCGCGAAGAAGCATGCCGAACGCTCGGAGAAGGAGCGTGTGGAGCGCGAGCGCGTCGAGAAAGAGCGCAAGGCGGCGCGCAAAGAGCCTGGGCGCTCGAAGGTGCGCGATCCGGTTGCAGCGCTTGAGGAAGAGACCTCAGACGACGCGGTGATCACTCGGCCCTCGGTCCGTCGCCGCAAGAAGCCGAGCAAGCCGCAGCTGCAGGATAAGCATGGCTTCCAGCGTCCGACCGCGCCCGTGGTTCGCGAGGTCGAGGTGCCCGAGACCATTTCGGTCGGTGAGCTGGCGTCGCGCATGTCGGTCAAGGCTGGGCAGGTCATCAAGGAGCTATTCAAGCAAGGCATGATGGTGACCATCAACCAGACGCTCGATCGCGACACCGCAATGCTGGTCGTCGAGGAGATGGGCCATAGGGCCGTCGAGGCAAAGGTCGAGGATGCCGAAGATGCGCTGATGGCGCTGCTCGAGGAAGAGGTCGGCCAGGCTGAGACGCAGCCACGCCCTCCGGTGGTCACCATCATGGGCCACGTCGACCACGGAAAGACCTCGCTGCTCGACTACATCCGTCGGGCCAAGGTTGCCGCTGGTGAGGCTGGAGGCATCACGCAGCATATCGGTGCCTATCACGTCGAGACCGACAGGGGCACGATCTCGTTCTTGGATACCCCGGGCCATGCCGCCTTCTCGGCGATGCGCGCACGCGGAGCCAAGGCCACCGATATCGTGATCCTCGTGGTGGCCGCCGACGACGGCGTCATGCCGCAGACCATCGAGGCGATTCAGCACTCGAAGGCGGCTGAGGTGCCGGTGGTGGTTGCTGTCAACAAGATGGACAAGCCCGACGCCAACCCGGACCGGGTGATGCAGGAGCTGACCCAGCATGAGCTGGTGCCGGAGGAATGGGGTGGTGACACCATGCTGGTCAAGGTCTCGGCCAAGACCGGCGATGGCATCGATGATCTACTCGATGCGGTCTTACTCCAATCCGAGGTGCTTGAGCTCAAGGCGCCAGTCGAAGGCCCTGCGCACGGGACCATTGTCGAGTCCAGTCTCGAGAAAGGTCGGGGCACGGTTGCCACGGTGCTGGTCCAGTCCGGCACCCTTCACACCGGCGACATGATCGTCAGCGGCTCCGAGTACGGTCGCGTGCGGGCGATGTTTGATGAGCTTGGACGCTCGGTGAAGACTGCTGGTCCGTCGATTCCGGTCCAGGTGCTGGGCCTCTCGGGCTCGCCCAACGCCGGTGATGACGTGATCGCCGTGACCGATGAGAAACGCGCCCGCGAGGTGGCTGAATTCCGTCGTGAGCGCGATCGGCAGACACGGATGGACGAGCAGCGCGGCGCCAATCTGGATCAGTTGTTCTCGCAGCTCAAGGAAGGCGATCTCAAGAGTGTCAACATCATCCTCAAGGCCGACGTGCAGGGCAGCGTCGAGGCCATCAAGGAGGCGCTGGTCAAGCTCAGCAACGACGAGGTCAAGGTCGCAGTGGTGGCTGCCGGTGTCGGCGGCATCACCGAGTCCGACGCCAACCTGGCGGTGACCTCGCGCGCCATCATGCTCGGCTTCAATGTCCGTGCCGACGCCGCGGCGCGCCGAGTGATCGAGGAGCAAGGGCTGGATCTGCGCTACTACTCAGTGATCTACGAGTTGATCGATGACGTCAAGAAGGCGATCTCCGGTCTGCTGAGCCCGATTGTGACCGAGGAGATCATCGGTCTGGCCCAGGTCCGCGACGTGTTCCGCTCGTCGAAGTTCGGTGCCATTGCCGGCTGTATGGTCGTCGAGGGCGTGATTCGTCGCAACAGCCCGATCCGCGTCCTGCGCGACAACGTTGTGATCTACGAAGGCGCGCTCGAGTCCTTGCGTCGTTTCAAGGATGACGTCAGCGAGGTCAAGAACGGCACCGAGTGCGGTATCGGCGTCAAGAACTACAACGACGTGCAGCCGGGTGATCAGATCGAGGTCTTCGAGCGCACGGAGCGGGCACGCGAGCTATGAGGAGACTGGCTCCATGAGCCGTGCACCCCAGCGCGGTTTTGACAGGGGCGAGCGCATCGGTGCCGCCCTGCTGCGCGAGCTCACCCAGCTCCTGAGGCGCGCGAAGGACCCGCGCCTCGGCGAGATCACCTTGCATGAGGTGCGCGTCAGTCGCGACCTCGCGCATGCGAAGGTCTATTTTACCTGCTTCCCGGCCGACGAGGGTGCCGAAGAGCAGCAACGACTCTTGAATGGCAGCCTGGCTGGCTTCTTGCGCCATGAGCTGTCGCGCAACGCGCGCTTGCGCTCGGTGCCGCAGTTGCACTTCGTTCACGATGAGTCGGTTATTCGCGGCGAGCGTCTGTCTGCACTGATCGATGCGGCCGTTGGGCTGGGCGACAAGCAGGCGGAGCAGCCCGATTCTCAGATCAACGCCGACGATGATCAGTGCGCGGGTGGGGCGCCAAATGCCTCCGACACTGGACGCTGAGCCAGCCTCTTACTTGGAACATCATGGGTAGACGACGCAGACGGGGCCGCGAGGTCAACGGCATCCTATTATTGGATAAGCCTTCGGGTATCTCATCCAACCATGCCTTGCAGCGCGTCAAGCGCCTGTACGACGCACAAAAGGCCGGGCATACCGGCAGCCTAGACCCGCTCGCCACCGGGCTGCTGCCCCTCTGTCTGGGCTACACCACCAAATTCTCGGCCTTCTTGCTCGATGCCGATAAGCGTTATCGGGTTCGGGTGCGTCTCGGTGAGACCACCGAGACCGCTGACGCCGAGGGTGAGGTGATTGCTACCGCACCGGTAGAGGGCATCACCGAGGCTCGGGTGCTCGAGGTCCTGACCGAGTTCGTTGGCGAGATCGAGCAGCTGCCGCCCATGTACTCGGCCCTCAAGCATGAAGGTCAGCGCCTCTATAAGCTTGCACGGGAGGGCAAGGAGGTTGAGCGTACACCGCGTAAGATCAGCATCTATCAGCTCGACCTACTGGAAATGGCCTTGCCGGATATCGAGCTGGACGTCCACTGTACCAAGGGCACCTATGTGCGCACCCTGGCCGAGGATATTGGCAAGCGCTTGGGCTGCGGCGGCCATGTATCGGCGCTGCGGCGCACCGGCGTGGGCCCGTACGTTGAGGGTGAGATCGATTTCGTCACCCTCGCCGCGCTCGAGGCCCAGGCCGAGGAGCAAGGCGCCGAGTCGTTGGATGCGCATCTGTTGCCGCTGGAGTCGACGCTTGGACATTGCCCCGCAGTGCGTCTGTCTGCCAACAGTGGCTTTTATCTGAGTCAGGGACAGCCGGTGCTCGTGCCCCAGGCACCAACGGAGGGCCTGGTGCGGCTCTATGACGTCAGCGATCGGTTTCTTGGCGTCGGTGAGATCCTGGACGACGGTCGGGTGCAGCCGAAACGTCTGGTCTGACAGCTCGCCGCGATCGCCGATAAGCACAGCAGCCAGTGCTGTCCTTGCTGTGGCCCGAGCTCGAGCCGGAGCCCGAGCTCAGGCTAGAGCCTGAGTTGGAGCCCGAGCCGGAGTCTAAACCTGATCTGAGCCAGGCCACTCGAGTGCATTGGTTTCAAACTGATGACTGAGCCCGTAGAATCGCGCTCGATATCGCTTTAACGCCTTGTCCCTGAGGTCATTGTTGGGGATCAAGGCGACCTTGACCGGCGCCGAGCTCGGCGTCGCCATCCTATAGGAGACTCGCAATGACGATGACCGCAGAAGAGAAACGCCAGATCGTCGAGGAGCACGGTCGCGGCACCAACGATACGGGCTCACCGGAGGTCCAGGTCGCATTGCTGACCGCCCGCATCAAGCAACTGACCGGGCACTTCACTGAGCACAAGCACGACCATCATTCGCGCCGTGGCCTGGTGCGCATGGTCAACTCGCGCCGCAAGCTGCTTGACTACCTCAAGCGCAAGGACTTGGATCGTTACCGGGCCCTGATTCAGACGCTTGGCCTGCGCCGATAGCGCGTCTGGACCACCGAGGGTGGCGTCGGCTTGCGCACAGCTGCGCCCGCGTCACCTCATTCCCATGCTCGTTGCGGGCCAGCGGCCGAGGCCGTCAGCGTTCGCACCCTGATCCCCGTTTGGGGACCACCCAGAGGACCGTCCTAGTGACCCCAATCCGCAAGACTTTCCAATACGGCGATCAGACGGTAACGCTTGAGACTGGTGAGATCGCGCGCCAGGCCGACGGTGCGGTGCTGGTCAATGTCGATGACACCGTCGTGCTCGTCACCGTTGTGGTCGACAAGCGAGCGACGGAGATGAAGGATTTCCTGCCGCTGACCATCGACTATCAAGAGAAGACCTACGCCGCCGGCC
This sequence comes from Halochromatium sp., assembly GCF_054919635.1. Taxonomy (NCBI): domain Bacteria; kingdom Pseudomonadati; phylum Pseudomonadota; class Gammaproteobacteria; order Chromatiales; family Chromatiaceae; genus Halochromatium; species Halochromatium sp. The sequence continues at coordinate 20,022 of NZ_JBUDPI010000011.1, forward strand.
GCATCCCCGGCGGCTTTTTTCGTCGCGAGGGCCGCCCAAGCGAGTCCGAGATCCTGACCTCGCGCCTGATCGACCGCCCGGTCCGCCCGTTGTTCGCGAAGGGCTTTGGTCGCGAGGTGCAGGTGATCGCGACGGTCAAATCCCTGAACCCGGCCGTCAATCCGGAGGTGCCGGCGATGATTGGCGCCTCAGCGGCGCTCTCGGTCGCCGGCCTACCGTTCAATGGCCCGATCGGCGCGGCTCGCGTCGGCTACAAGAATGGCGAGTACATCCTGAATCCAGCCGTGATCGGCCTGACCCCTGACAGTGATCTGGACCTGATCGTCGCCGGTACCGAGGGTGCTGTCCTGATGGTGGAGTCCGAGGCACGCGGCCTCTCCGAGGATGTGATGCTCGGGGCGGTGCTGTTCGGTCATGAGCAGATGCAGGTCGTGATTCAGGCTATCAAGGAGCTCGCCGCCGAGGTCAACAAGGCGCCGATCGAATGGGAGCCGGTGCAGGCCGACCCAGAGCTCAAGGCCGCTGTGGCCGAGGCTTGCGCCGATCAGCTCGGCGAGGCCTATCGCATCAAGGACAAGATGGAGCGTCAGGCAGCGCTGACCGAGATCCGCAAAGCGGTCTTCGATCAGCTGGCCGGCGAGGACTCCCCCTGGCCTCAGTCGCTCGTCTATGGCGCCGTGGAGAAGCTCGAGAAGGAGATCGTCCGCAGCCGAATCCTTGGCGGCGAGCCGCGTATCGATGGTCGAGATACCATCACTGTGCGACCGATCAGTATCCGCACCGGCGTGCTGCCGCGCACCCATGGCTCGGCGCTGTTCACACGCGGCGAGACCCAGGCGATGGTGATCACCACGCTCGGCACCGAGCGTGACTCGCAGATCATCGATGCGCTGGAGGGAGAGCGTCGCGAGCCCTTCATGCTGCACTACAACTTCCCGCCCTTCTGCGTCGGCGAGCTCGGTCGGGTCGGTAGCCCGAAGCGGCGCGAGATCGGCCACGGTCGCCTGGCCAAGCGCGGGGTGCTGGCGTCAATGCCGAGCCTAACCGAGTTCCCCTACTCGATCCGGGTCGTCTCCGAGATCACCGAGTCCAATGGCTCCAGCTCGATGGCTAGCGTCTGTGGCACCAGCCTGTCGCTGATGGATGCTGGCGTGCCGATCAAGGCACCGGTTGCTGGTGTGGCCATGGGGCTGATCAAGGAGGGCGATCAGTTCGCGGTGCTGACCGACATCATGGGCGACGAGGACCACCTCGGCGACATGGACTTCAAGGTTGCCGGGCCGGCCGAGGGCATCAATGCCCTGCAGATGGATATCAAGATCGATGGCATCACCCGCGAGATCATGGAGCAAGCGCTGGCGCAGGCGAAGGACGGGCGGCTGCATATCCTCGGTGAGATGAACAAGGTCATCGACACCCATCGTGCCGAGATGTCCGAGCATGCTCCGCGCATCATCGAGTTCAAGATCCATCCCGAGAAGATTCGTGATGTCATCGGCAAGGGTGGGGCGACCATCCGAGCGCTCACCGAAGAGACCGGCGCCACCATCGATATCAACGATGATGGTCTGGTGAAGATCTTCTCGGTGCAGAAGAGCGCCGGTGAGGAGGCGAAGAAGCGTATCCGCCTTATCACGGCCGATGTCGAGGTCGGCAAGGTCTATGAGGGCAAGGTCGCGCGGCTGATGGACTTTGGTGCCTTCGTCACCATCCTGCCGGGTCGCGATGGTCTGGTGCACATCAGCCAGATCAGCGATGAGCGCGTCGAGCGCGTCAGCGACAAGCTCAGCGAGGGCGATGTGGTTCGCGTGAAGGTGCTTGAGGTCGACAAGCAAGGCCGAATCCGACTCAGCATGAAGGCGGTGGCCGAAGGCGAGGGTCCGGATGCCTGAGGTCTGATCGCCTGCTAACCTAGCGCGCTAGCCCGGCTTCCTTTCGGAGCTGGGCTAGCAGCGTGTATTGCTGAGACTCGGTTGCTAGAGACGCTGATCGCGCAGTCGATTGTCCGCTGTCGAGATCGAGTCGTTTGGGCGGGGCTGATTCAGCTGAGGCCTGCGGCGAGTTGAACGAGTTGGGCTGGGCTCGACTGGCCGTGAGGCGGCCCTTAGTCCTCGTCCTCGCAAGACAAGTCGAAGGCAATCATCCCTTCCTCGAGGTGATCAGACACCATCGGGTGGGCCAATACATAGGCCGCTGCTCGAATGCTGAAGTCGCCGAGTGCATCGTCAACGGCTTGCTCCCATTCCTCAACGCTGTAATCCCCGCGGCCCACCCACATCAACGCAACAAGCTCGGAGCGCTGACGCTCCGACATCTCGGTCACGATATTGCTGAACTCGGCGACATTGTAGTCATCGCTGTGGTCGGCGAGGATCTGCAGCGCCCAATCGTCGCTTGGGCTCGACGGAACCTCCGGAAAGACGACCGATTCTTTGGCTTGGAACTCCCGTGCCAGATCGATCAATGAGCATAATGTGTCCAGCGGGATGTGCAGCCGCACCTTTGACTCCTCGGCCCCGTGCTTCGGGGACTGTCTTTATCATCGTGACTCCAGTTTACTACGCCCTATTTCGCCGCTTGCCTGACGCGGAACAAGCAGGTGCGTGATGAAGCGGTAGCCAGATCAGCTGCATGCTCGGCTCCGCTACCGCGCAAGCCCTGATCTCCTAAACGGCGTTGTGGGGATGATACAGAGGTCGGCTCGCAGTCCATGACCCGCCCTCGTCGCGCTCCTCCGGATTGGGTTTCGGCTGTGAATCCGCATGTCTCGGTGCACCAACCCAAACTGTTAAGCTCGTTGAGCCTAAACTGATGAAAGCCCCTTTGATCACTCTGGCGATCGTTCTGACCCTGCCTGGAGGTGTTGTAGCGGACGAGATGTCGCCTGACGGCCGGCCTCACTTCTCGGGCAAGGAGGCCGATTCTGTCGAGGAAGCCTTTCACCACTTTGAGGAGGGCAATGAAAGGCTCTCGAAATATCTGGAAGGCGATACCATTGAAGCTGCCGACCTCGCCCACATCCACGAGCTGACGTATACGCTCGAGAATGCCCTCGGTAAGATGCAGGCTGCACTCAGCAGCTTGGCAGTCACCTTGGAAGAGGTGCATCTTGCCTCCGAGAAGGGTGACCAAGAGACGGTGCTCAAGTCTGGACGTGAGTATCTATGGATGGCCGATCGATTCGACGATTAGCCGGCCCATCGTCGCATTCCACCGCATGGCCGTCGCGATCCGAGTGTGCTCAACATTGCTGGTCGAGGATGATCGCGCGCTCGGCAGCGGTCTGCGGTCCGACCTGGTGGCCAACGGCTATGCGGTGGATTGGGCGCTTGATGGTATCGACGTTGCCTTTCTCGGCAGTGACCAGCCCTACGATGCTATCGTCCTGGACCCGGGCCTGCCGAAGAAGCCAGGGCTCGAGGTGCTGCGTGACTGGCGGGCCAATGGGCTGCATACCCAGTGCTCGTGCTCACCGCCCGTGATGCCTGGCACGAGCGGGTTGATGGACTCAAGGCCGGCGCTGATGACTACCTTGGCAAGCCGTTCCATGTGCAGGAGCTGACGCACTCAGCGCTCGGTTTTGAGATGACAACGCGACCGTCTCAGCGCGTCGGATTGCGAGTGAGCCTCTTGCTCCATGCCTCGTTTGCGGCCTCGCATCCGATGCCGGAGGATCAATGAGCCAGTCAATGTCGCGCACATGACGCAGTGATGGTGAGTCGCGCTCTTAGCCATCTCAGTCGGCATCATTCCTCGCGACTGGCAGCCACCGCGGATTGGATCTGAGCGGTCAGCCCCCTGTCGAGGCGTAATGCCTGAGCAAGACTATCGAGATAGATGCGCTCCGGCGGTGACGGCGGATCGACCATCAACAGAGAGGCGGTATAAACCTCAGCGGCATGCTCGGGTGAATCGACAGCGGCGGCAAGGCCTTGGATGTCGAGCGGAGCGCCGTATTCCTCAAACAGGAAGGCCTTGTCCTCGGCCGGGAGGTCGAGCTCGTTGATCCGGTTGAGGATGGTCTGACTCTCCTGCACGTCGATCTGCCCATCGGCCTTGGCCGCGGCGATCATCGCCCGGGCGAGCAACAGGCTCAGCGTCTCGGTCTGCGCTTGGTCATCGGGCGCTGGCAGAAAGGCGCTCCCCGATGGTGGCGGCTCAACAGGCTGCGGTGGTGCCGGTGGTGGATTCCCTGCCGTGGCAGGCTGGCCCTGCTGATGGGCCTGCCAGGCCTTGTATGCGAGGCCACCCACTAGGGCTGCGCCGCCCAGCTTTACAGCCGAGCCGGCCAGCTTCTTGCCCTTCTTACCGCTCAGCAGATTGCCGAGGGCGCCTCCGGCCAGTCCGCCGGCAAAGCCACCGGCGGCACCACTGCCGGCCAGTTCATCGAGGATTCGTTTTGCATCGAACATCGGCAACTCTCTCTCTATGGTAAGCCAGTGAGCAAGGCGCTCACGGGTGTTCGGTTCGATCATCGGCGGTGCTGGCCTTTGGGCTTGGCTCTCTAGCAGTCAACCCGCGGGATCGCCTTATGGCCGTTCTGTGCGCCGGCTAAGAGCATCTACCCAAGCGCTGCTGTGATGCACGCAGGCGATTGACAGCAATCGCCGAAGGTTTGCGCGGCTCTAGCACGTAAGACGGCATCGTATCAGGTGCCGAAGAGCCGCTAGTGGCTCCGCTCGTTACCCCTTCACGCACACAACCTGCTTGAGGGTATGCACCACCTCGACGAGATCGGTTTGATTAGCCATCACTGCGTCGATGTCCTTATAAGCGCCCGGGATCTCATCGAGCACGCCCTTATCCTTGCGGCAACGGTGTCCGGCTCCACATCACAGGTAGGCCATCAATAATGGCCGCAGCTG
>NZ_JBUDPI010000110.1:0-10235 GCF_054919635.1 Halochromatium sp.
TCAATCCCTCGACGCCCCAATCACCTTGGCGCAGCGGCGTCAGCAGTTGGAATTGCTTCTGCGCGGTGAGCACCTCTCTGGCCCAGGCGTCGATCTGGCGCTGATCCACATCGGCTGCGGGTGCTCGGTCTCGCATTCGAGTCAGATAGCTGCCCGGACCTGCATAACCAGTGCCGGTTAGCGCCTTCAATGCCGGAGCATCGGCCGCTGCAAGCTGCACCACCTCGATGGCTCCCAGCTCACTGGCCGGTCGCTGCCGCTCCCTCTCGAACAACTGCAGCACAGCGCCGAGCCGCTGTCCGTGCTGTCCATGCTGCCCCGGAGCAATCGAGCCCAGCAGTGGCTGATTGACCAGCGCCGCCAACGCACCAATGCCACCTTGCTCGCTGAAGCGGTAACTCTTGCGCAGCATGACCACGGCCTGATCGAGCGCATTGCCAGCGGCATCGCAATAGGCAGGCGGCAGATGCTCACCAGCCGCCTGCTTGAGCCATGCGATGGTCTCAGGCCGATAGTGCGCATCAGCCGCTCGCTGGCAGAGATCGCCGAGCACCGCACCGGCCTCGACCGAGCTCAGCTGATCCTTATCGCCAAGCAGAATCAACCGGGCATCGGGGCGCATCGCGTCGAGCAGGCTAGCCATCATCTCGACATCGACCATCGAGGCCTCATCCACCACCACCACGTCGGCCGGCAGCGGATCGGCGATATGGTGACGAAAGTGCCGGCTGTCCGGGCGGGTGCCGAGCAGCCGATGCAGGGTCTTGACCTCAGTCGGGATAAGGCCATCGGTCGCAAGGTCGCCAGGCAGCCCTTGCACCTGCTCGGCGATCGACTCATTCAGGCGCGCAGCAGCCTTGCCGGTCGGTGCCGCCAGCTCGATACGTAGCGGCGGCTCTTGAGCGGCGGCAGCCAACCCTTGCAAGACGGCCAGCAAGCGCACCACGGTGGTGGTCTTGCCGGTGCCGGGACCGCCGGTAATGACCGAGAAGGCTCGCTGCGCGGCGAGTGCGCAGGCGATCCGTTGCCAGTTCGGCTCCAGCGTTGTATTAGGTCCTGCCCCCGGCTCCGAGTCCGGTTCTTGCTCTGGCTCTGGCTCTACTGGCTGTGGCGCTAGAAACCGCTGCGCCGCCTGGCCCAGCCCAGGCTCGGAGCCTAGATCGAGCTGAAGCTGAGCCGGCGATTGAGACGGCGATCCTCGGGCCAGCGCCGAGTCGCATGGCATGCTTGGACTGGGGCTGGTCTTGGCGCTGGTCTTGGGGCTGGTCTTGGCGCTGGACTTTACGTTAGCCCTAGCGTTCGACTTGGCGTTCGCCCTGGCGCTGGACTGAGCTGGAGGCTGACCCTGATCGCCTGGCGCTGCGACTTGAAATAGGGCCTCGAGCTCGCGCCGCAGCACAGCAGGGTCGACGGCGATGCGTCGCTGCAGTCTTGCCTCGATACCGGCGCGGATGCGCTCCTCATAGCCCCAGTAGCGCCGCAGGTAGAGCAGCGGCTGCTCCCGAGTGCCGGCGAGCACCAAGGGCGTCGAGGCGTCCTCGGATGCTGTCGCGGCAGCCTCAGGCGTTGGCTCGATGCCTGAGTCGTTCCCTGACTCGACATGGGCCTCGAGCCGATTGCTGACCAGGGAGCTGGCAACGAGCCGCGCCGCCCAGTCATCCAAGCTCAGCGCCTGCAGCTCGGCCCGCAACGCCTGTCGCACCGGCGGACTGAGCGCTTGGTCATCACGCAGCCGCCCGAGCAGCCTGTCGGGTTGGGCCAGCGCGCCCTGGAGATCGAAACAGACGTGACCATGACCGTTGCGCTCACTGGTCAGGGCAACCGCAAGCAGCACCGCTGCGTCTTGCTCACCCGCCTGCTGCGCTAGGAAACGTGTCAGGGCAAGATCCAGTGCCCGTAAGGCGCCGGCCTCGAGCCAGCTGCTCATGATGGCGAGCAGGCGCTCGGCCTCACTGCTCGGCGGCGTAATCGACGCCGGTCGCAACAGCGATGCTTGACTCGATCGGTTTGCATCGGAGCTCGGTCGATCGACGCTGGAATCAAGCCTCGGGGTCGGCATTAGGCGACCTCCTGGCTAGCGGTCGTCGCTTCGCCGGCGAAGAGCTGATCGAGGGCTTCGATCAGTGCCGGCGCCGGCTTATCGGTGAACAGACCCTGGCTGGGGGCCTGAGTACCGCGCAGAAAGACATAGATGACACCGCCGATGTGGCGCTCGTATTCATAGCCTGGTAGGCGCGCGCGCAGCAGCCGATGCAGGGCCAGCAGGTAGAGCGTGTATTGCAGGTCATAGCGGTGCTCGAGCACGGCGGCGGTCATGATCTCAGGCGTGTAGGCATCGTCATCGGGTCCGAGCCAGTTCGATTTCCAGTCGAGCAGGTAATAGCGGCCCTGATGCTCGAAGACCAGATCGATGAAGCCCTTAAGCATACCGTTGAGCCGATTGGCCCGCAGCTCCGGCCTCGTCTCGCCGGGCAGGCAATGGGTCTGCACGAGCGCATCGAGCCTGGCTGTATCGACCTGTTTGCTCTCGATCCAGAACTCCATCTCGACCTGGATCTGCCGCGGGCTTAGGTCCTGCAGCGCCAATGTTGGCGCTGCTGACGGCCCATCACTCAGGCCGCTCAGCATCCAACGCTGGGCCAAACAGTTGAGCAGCCAGTCGTCTAGCCTGTCGATCCATTGGACGAGTCCGCGCAGCGCACAGCGTCGGGCGAGCATGTCGCGGCGCTGCGTCGCGCCCTCCACCGCGGCCGCATAGCCCTGATACAGGGCCCCATCCTGCTGCCACTGTTGGGTGCCAGCCCATTCGAGCAGGCCATGCAGAAAGGTGCCGTAACGACTGCCACGCGGAAAGCCATGCAGCAGCCCCTCAGGCGGCTTTGCCAACCACTGGCCGCGCGTCTCAGCGCCGGCTGCAGCGGCATTCAACATCCCCTCCTCGCGCGTGATCTCCTGCGTCGCGGTATCGGCGGCACTGTCTTGCAGCGACAGCTCCGAGGCATCGGCGAGGGGCGCCGAAGCCCCTTGCCGCAATGCCGAATAGCTGCTGATCCACCAGGGTGTAAATCGGGCATGGGTGGCTGCTCGCGCTGGCGCCAAGCTCGTCTCGGTCTCGGCAGCTAGCCACCCTTGTTGGATGCTTGGGGCCGGCCTGATTGCAATCGCGGCACAATCACCCTTGAGCTGAGCCAGCGCGTCCCAGACCGCCTGCGGCCTCGGAAAGGTCGAGCCGCCGCCAAGTACATAGCCGATCGCCGATCGCTCCAGCTGCGGCTGTTTGGCGTTGCCGCTCTTGAGCGCGGCGATGCCGAGCACGACCGCATACCGAGCTCGGGTCACGGCGACATAGAGCAGGCGCAGATCCTCGCTCAGGCGCTCCTCATCCGCCGCGATCCAGGCGTCCTTGAACAGCCGATGGCCCGCGACCTCGAGATAGCGGCTCGGCGGGCCGGCCGCAGAGCTGGTGATGGGATCAGGCAGCGCAGACAGGCCCGGAGGCGAGCTGGCACCCTGGTCGTCAGGCGACCTAGCGCCCTGGCTTCCAGCGGAGCTGGCGCCCTGGTCTCCAAGCGAGCTGGCGCTCTGGCCAGCAGCGGCACCGATGCTTGCAGCGTTACCGGAGCAGTCACGCTGGAGAGCAGGCCGTGCCGTGGATGATGCGCCCTCGGCGCTGGTCATTCGGTAAGGCACCTGCTTACTGCGTCCATCGACGCTCCGCCAACTGCAGATGAAGGGCAGCAGCACCAGGGGGTATTCGAGCCCTTTGGACTTGTGGATCGTGATCACCTGGACCAGCTCGGCATCGCTTTCCAGACGCACGATGAACTCTTGGCCGCGCTGCTCGAGATGCGCCCGTAGATGACGGATCAGTGCCTGCTCACCATCGAGGGTTATGGCCGCCTGCTGCAGCCATTCCGAGAGATGCAGCAGATTGGTCAGGATGCGCTCACCATTGCCGCGTGCGAGCAGCCGGGCCGGCAGGTCGGCCTCGTGCATCAGCTGCCGCAGCAGAGCCAGGACGCCTTGACGCTGCCAGATCCGGCGGTAGACGCGGAAGCGCTCGATCTCAGCCTCCCAGGCAAGCTCATCCTGCTGCAACACAGCCAAGGCCTGCAGCGGCAGCCCCAAGGTGTTGGAGCCGAGCGCCGCGCGTACCAGCGCCTCATCGGTTGGCTCGGCGCAGGCACGCAGCCAATGCAGTAGATCGCCAGCCTCCTCGGTCTCGAACACCGAATCGCGATCGGAGAGGTAAACGCTATGGATGCGCCGCGCCGCCAGCGCCTCGCGCATCACCCTGGCCTCGGTGCTGCTGCGCACCAGGATAGCGATGTCCTTTGGGCGCAGTGGCGCCAGCCCTTGCGCCGACCTTAGGCCAGTGTGGCCCGCACGCGCCTGCTGCAGCCAGCGCAGGATCTCGGAGGCGGCAGCCTCGGCCATCTGCGCCCGATAGTCACTGGCGCCGATCGGCGCGTCACCACTGTCGAGCTGCCAGAAGGTCATCGCAGCCGCCGGCTCGCCACCGATGATCAGCTGCTCGTCGCGACCCTTGGCGCTAACCTCAAGAAACGGAACCGGATTCTCGCCCTGAGGTGCGGGCTTGGGCTGGCCGATGCTCTCGATGCCTGCCAGCTCGCGGAAGCGGAAGGCCCCCTGCGCATGCCGGTCTGCATAGCCAAACAGCCGATTGCAGGCGGCCACCATCGCCTCGGTCGAGCGGAAGTTGCGACCCAGGCTGTAATGGCGTCCGGCCGTGGCGCGCCGGGCGTCGAGATAGGCCTGGATGTCGGCACCGCGAAAGCCATAGATGGCCTGTTTCGGGTCGCCGATCATGACCAGCGCGGTGGCTGGGACGGCCGAATCCCCAGACGGACGGCCGGCGCCGTAGATCGAGGCAAAGATCCGATACTGGATCGGGTCGGTATCCTGGAACTCATCGATCAGCGCCACCGGAAACTGGCTACGAATGGTCGCCGCGAGCTGCTCAGACTGGGCCCGCGCCGCAGGGCTGTCATCGGCTGGCCTCAGCGCGGCCTCGAGCTCGCGCAGCAGGTCATCGAAGCCCATCTCGGCCCGAACCCGAAGGCGCCGTGGCAGCTCTCGGCCGACCCAGGCCGCAGCATGGGCGAGCAGGCAGGCCTCGAGCGAGGGCTCCGGTGGCTCGGGCGGCGTTGGCTTCGTCTGACTCAACACCTCTTGCCAAGCCGCGAGCGCAGCAAAGGCCGGATGCGTCGCCTCGGCCTGGATCTTGGCGCTCTTCTTGAAGGCGAAGGCGCCTTGGCCAAAGTTCTTCAGCTTGCCCGGCGGCGCAGCACCCGCCTCGGCCCAGGCAGCGATCTCGGCCAGCAGCTGATCGAAGTCTTCTGGCCGCGTGCTGGCATGCTGTGGCCCCTTGAGGTGTCGCCTAAGCTCACGCAGATGGGCCTCGATGGCCGCACGATCTGCGCACCATTGCTCCCGCGCAAGATCTTCAAGACGACGGCACTCGGCCTCAATGGCCAGGCGCTGCTCTGCAACGGCCTCGGCCTCGTTCTGCCAGCGGCACTGTGCCGCCAACGGCTCAGCGAGATCATGACAGCTCAGGGGCTGACCACGATACGACAGCACGGCATCACGCCGATCGAGCCACTGCGCCAAGCGCTCCTGCAAGACCGCCGGCGAGGCCATGATCGACTGGATGCAGGCCGCTTGGTCGGCTGGCAGTGCATAGAAATGTATCCGCCAATAATCTCGCAGCAGCTCGGCGATCAGATCGGTCTGATCGGTGACCAGCTCGCGCTGAAACAGCCCGCGGGTGGAGAAGGCATGCTCTTGCAGCATGCGCTGACACCAACCGTGGATGGTCAGGATCATCGCCTCGTCCATCCATTCGGCAGCCTGGCGGAGCCGACGCGCACAGCCCGGCCATTGACTTGCTGCATAGCTATCGCGCAGTGCCGAGAGTGCGTCGTCTGTCACAGCCGAGTCGGCACTCCCGCTCCCAGGACGCTCCATATCAGGTTCCACACAAGAGGCTATCTCAGGGGCTATCTCAGGGGTCAACTCAAGAACTGCGCCAAGATCGGCATCCGGCTCGACCCCTAATTCGGCGTCGAATTCAGCGCCTAATTCGGCCTCCAGCTTGGCAGCGGGCCTAGCAGGCGGCGGTGCTCGATCGAACAGTTCGGCCACCTCCACCAATCTGGTGCGAATGCGCTCTCGCAGCTCTTTGGTGGCCGCATCGGTGAAGGTCATCACCAGAATCTCCGGCGGCATCAGCGGCCGCTCGAAAGCGGCGCCATCATTGCCATGCCCCAGCACCAGGCGGGTGTAGAGCAGCGCGAGGGTATAGGTCTTGCCGGTTCCAGCGCTGGCCTCGATCAGCCGGTTGCCATGCAGCGGGAAACGCAAGACGTCGAGGGGCTGGGGCTGTTGGCTGCTGGGCTGTTGGCTGCTGGGCTGTTGGCTGCTGGGCTGGGGCATGTGCTAGGAACGATTGACCGGGGTGCGCGCGCTCAATGGGGATCACTGCTGCGGACATGCTCAAAGAGCGGCCGATAGAGCTGATCGATCAGCCCCTGGAAGCGGGCATCAGCGCTCAGCGCGGCATAGCTTGGCCAGAAGCGTCGATAGCCCGCATGCTCGAGACATTCGCCGGTCTGGTTGTAGCCACCTTCGTAGGTCGTCGCTGGATGGCCCTGATCACCCAGTAACCATGCAAAGGCAGTCTTGCAGGCGAGCGGCAGCAGCTCGCTGAGCCCACGCCGATAGCCTGCCATTAGGCTGTGCAGCTGCGTCTCGGCCTCCTTGGCGGTGAGCGGCGGCAGCAGGATCTCGGTCTCAGGGCCGAGCAGGCAGCTGGTCGTCGGTCCCTCTTGCTGTGCGGCCAGGTGCGCCGGCCAGTGACGGACCAGGTGGTACCACTTGAGCTTGTTGTCCTTGATCATCTGGCTCGGCTGCAGGATCAGCCGCAGCCGGTTACCGGCGGTATCGGCACAAAGGCCGGTCAGGCTGTCCTGAAGCAGAAGGCCATCGACCTCCAGTCGCAGCGGCTGCACCGGGAGCGCAATCGGATGCTCGGCGCTCAGCGCTCGAAAGCGCGCCAAGGGTCGCTTGAGGTGGTCACCGAGCTGCTCGACCCAAGCCGCATCAAAGGGAGGCATCGGCAAATGCCCAGCCCGCGCCAAGCGCGCGATCGCAGCTTGCAGACAATCGTCGGTCGCCAGTGTCGGCTCTGCCATCAGGCGCTGTTGGATGCCGAGCAAGAGCGCCTCGCGCAGGCCCCAGCTGCCGAGCCCGTCGAGATCGAATGGCTCCTCGTCGTCGCGCTGCTCGGCCTCGTGATCCAGGTAGAGCGCGAGACGCTGACGGTAGAAGGTCTTGACCGGATAGCGCAGAAAGCCGCCTAGCGCGCCCAGCGCGATGGGCCCATCCAGGCTCGGCGGCCCGAGGTCTGGTGGTGATTCCGACGGCTGCTGATCCAGATCGCGATGCATGGCCCGCCACTCGCTGGCATAGGTGAACAACCGAGGGTCGCGGTCCGACTCAGCCGGTGACTGGAAGTAGCGCAGGCTAAATGGCTGCAATGGATGCTCGGTGGTGAGCGCGGCGACCAAGGCCTGACCCGCATGGTCGTCGACGGAGCAATCGGCGGCAGCGCAATGCGGAGCCAGCCGCCAGCCGGCTGCAAGGTGATCACGCAGCTGCCCCACCAGAACCGAGGCCGGACGCTCGGAGTTGTCGCGAATGCTGCGCCCCACCCAGCTGATCACCAGGCGCTCGCGAGCCGCAAGCAGCGCCTCAAGAAACAGGTAGCGGTCATCCTCGCGGCGCGAGCGATCGCCCGGGCGATAGTCATTGGCCATCAGATCGAAGTCGATGGCACGGCGACTACGGGGGTAGTCGCCATCGTTCATCCCGAGCAGCCAGATCTGACGGAATGGGATCGCGCGCATCGGCAGTAGCGTGGCAAAGTTGACCGCGCCGGCGAGAAAGCGCTGGCTCAGCCTTGGCGCATCCAGCTCAGCGAGCAGCGAATCGCGCACGACCTCCAACGGCAGCAGTTCGTCCTCGACGCCACCGACCTGACAGTTGAGCAGCCATTGCTCCAGAACCTGGCGCAGGTTAGTGAGCGCCACCTCATCGGCGTCGCTAGAGGCGAGGAAGAGCGCGTCGAGCAGCTCGGCCAGCAGCTCACTCCAGGCAGCCGGCGTATAGGGCTGCCGCAATGCTTGCCAGGCATGACCCAAGGCCTCCAGCAGCTCGGCGAGCGGGCCGATCAGCGCAGCCTCTAGGCCGGCGATCTCGTCGTAGGGCTCGACGCCTTGCCAGGCGCCACTGGCACCGGTGGCGAAGCCGAGCAGCATGCGCTGTAAGCCGAATTGCCAGCTGTTCTGCTGCAAGCCCTCGGGCAGACCTAGGCTGGCGCGCTGGCGCGCATCCAGCCCCCAACGGATGTTGGCACCCTCGATCCACTGGCGAAGCCGCGGCAGATCCGCCTCATCGAGGCCGAAGCGCGCGCGCAAGGCCGGGATCTCGAGCAGATCGAGCAGCTCGCTGACCGCGAAGCGCGCTTGCGGCAGATTGAGCAGGTGCTCGACGCCGATGAGCAGCGGGTCGCGCTGGCGCTGGCCTTGATCGGCGATGTGAAAGGGGATGCGGCGAGGGTCGTCCCAGGGTAGGCGGCCGAACACCGCCTCGATCTGCGGCGCATAGGTCGCGATATCGGGCACCATGACCAGGATGTCGCGCGGCGGCAGCGGGATACCTGCTTGGTCAGCCTCGGCGAAGGCATCGAGCAGCTGATCGTGCAGGATCTCGACCTCGCGCTGCGGGCTGTGAGCGACCAAGAAGCTGAGACTGCGATCGCGCATCGGGTCGATCGCGCTCGCCGCAGTCTGCCGCTCGGCGAGCGGTCGCAGCTCGAGGATATCGTCCTGTAGCTGTTGCAGCAGGGTCCGATCGCTATCCTCGTCACCGCCCGGAGACTCGAAGAGATCGATGGTCAGGCTCTGGGCCTCGAAGTGCGCTTCGTACTGCTCGCGCTCGTCGTATTCATCGAGCAGACGGATGTAGTCACGGCCCTGCTTGCCCCAGGCCGCCAACAGCGGATGGCCGTGCAGATGCAGCTCGGTCTCATCGATGTCCTCTGGCACCTTGCGCGCATTGGAGCGCCGATAACGGCTGCGGAACAGCTCGCGGCCCTCGACGATATCGCCCCAGTAGTGCCGGCTCGGGTTCTGCACGAACAGCATCACCTGCGTCACCGGAGCGATCGCCTGCAGCACCTCGATGGCTTGGCGCGGCAGCGACGAGATACCAAAGACGATGACCCGTCTCGGCTCGGCCGGTGGGCGGCTCCCTGGGCGCAAACCTGCTGCCTGGGCGAGAAAGCGCTGATGGATCTCAGCGCGACTCTCGGTACCCATCCCAACGGCACTCGCCGTTTCGCTTGGAGCCGGACGCCTGTCTTGCGCCCGGTTTTGCCCCTGACACTGCACTGGGCTCTGCTGCATATCCTGATGCAGCCAGCGCCAGAGCAGCGGCTGCCAGCGCTGCGTCTCCGGCAGCGGCTCGCGCTGGTCATTGGGTCGGATCAGCAGGTCCTCGCCCTGCTGCCAGGCCGCAAGCCAGTCGGCGCGGTAGACCTGGTACTGGTCGTAGAGATCAGCCAGACGCTCGGCAAGCTGTTGGCGCCGCCGGGCGTCGCCGTCGACGCTGAGAAAGCCGCGCAGCGGCTCGAGCCAGCCGCGCTGGCGGGCATCAACCGCAGCCGCCAGCGTGTCGAGATCGCCCAGCAGCCGATACAGGCGCCAGCTTAGTGGCGCCTTCTCGTAGGCAGAGGTCTCCGGCAGCTCGCCAAGCAGTGCGCGGTAGGCCAGCCAAAGGAAGCGCGCCGGCAGCATCAGGTCGATCGCCGCAGCAATGCCGCAGCCGCCCTCTAGGCCATCGGCATCCAGCCCATCCTGAGCCGGTGCGGCCAGCGCTAGCTTGAGCCATTGGCCGATGCCGTTGCTTTGCACGAGCACCACCTCGTTCTCGAGCGGATGCAAAGGATAGCGCCGCAGCCAGTTGGTCATCAGCCCGCGTAGCAGCTCCAGGCGGTTGCCTTGGATGAGCATGAAGCCTGTTGGCCATGCCGTTGTCTGATGCTCCACCTGCGCTCCTCTGTGCTCCATCAATGCCCCATCAATGCTTCGCTCGACGCGTCTAGTGCCGCCTCTCCCGTCGTCCAGCGCAGCGCTATTGACCGAGCCGAG
>NZ_JBUDPI010000111.1:0-10214 GCF_054919635.1 Halochromatium sp.
CAACTCCGGAAACGTCTCGAACAGCTTGGTCGAGGTCCGTCCTTTGATCCGCCTCATGATTTCACTCGGCGCCATGTTGGGAGGCGCTGACACCAGAACGTGGATGTGGTCTTTGCTGACAACGCCCTTGAGAATCTCGATCTCAAACGCCTGGCAGGCCTGGCGGATCAGTTCTCGAGCTTTGAGCGCAACATCTCCTCTCAGCACGTGGTAGCGATAATTCGTGACGAACACAAAGTGGTACTGAATCTTGAAAACCGTGTGGCTACCATACCGATAGTCCATCTCTGTCAGCACGCCTCACAAAAGGCTTCAAAGATAAATCTGACCGCCTAAAGGCGGTGGTTTTAACCTTGCTTCGGACAATAAACAATAAGAAGACACCTTAAATTTATGGAAAGGGCACATTTCTGCTTTAGGCCAACGGTTGTCCTCGCCAACTTGTCTTCATGCCCGCTTTCGGTTTAGCATCCTTGCCACCCGTATATTTCAGATTTGTCGAAAAGGAGATGCTGAAATGACAAGAAGACTAGCACTTGCAGGGTTTGCCGTCGTTGCGGCCTTTGCCAGCCATGTGGCACTTGCCCATCACAGCCATCACACCGCGGACAAGCTCGCAGCGGCCCTTGTTGGTGCGGCGATAATCTCGGCCATTGATGATGGCGACAAGCACCAGCACCACCAGTCCCACAGCGGCTACAGTCAGCCCACCTACAATCCCGGCTCTTACAGACCGCAGGTCGGTGTGATCTGCTATCCGCGCCTCGAGGTTTGCGAGAGCGTTTATGGCAACTACGATGCGGCTTGGACCTACAAGGAGTTTGGCGGATGACATATCTAAAGCTTTTCGGCGCTGCAATCCTTGCAGGCGTCATGGTAACTTCCGCTTTCGCCCAAAACGCGCCGGCGAACACGCCACCAGCCAAAGACGCGGAGTCGGTCGCCTATGATGTCTACCTGCAAGCGCTCGGCTTCGCGGACTCGATTCTGACATCCGAGCAGGAAGCCACAATGGAGATTATCGCCTATCAGGCGGTTGTTGCCCGGGTGTGCACGACCTACGAGATGGACTACACGCGGCTGGCGCAGGCTGTCGCCACGCTCGACCATGTCGACAAGGCTGATCTCGACGCTGAACAGACCGCCTATGCCGAAAGACTGGTAATGATGTCGCTCGGGATCGCCATGGGCGGCATGTTCGCCGAATTCTCCATGGACCCGGATGCCTTCTGCACCAATGTGGACGTTTTGATCGACGCGATGGGTGAGGACGCGCTGGTCTCGGCTAAATAGGCAGACGCCAGGCGGATCCCACCGTGTCTGACTGTCACTTTGCACCGGGCCCAACGGTGTCCGGCTCCCCATCACAGGTATGCCATCAATAATGGCCGCAGCTGCTGCTCATAGAGCTGTGGCGAGGCTGGCTTGAGAAACGCGAGCTTAAGGAAGCGTAGCACCTGGCGGCTGAGCATTGTGAAGTTCTTGGTGACAGACGGCCGATGGATAAGCGGTCAGACGATTGTCGCGAACGGCGGTTACACGACACGCTGATCCATTGCCGGACCGACGCCGCCAGAACACTGATGCCTCTTGGTACTTCGCACACTGGCTGCCTAAGCGGCTGGTGATGCCTCAAGGCCTAAATAGCGAGGAAAACAAGCGCGATGAAATCTCTCCTAGCAACCTCGGCCACGTTCGGTTTGCTGTGCTTCCCAGCGTTTGCTCAAACGACCGATTGCGAGAACGCCAGCAGCCAACTTGAAATGAACGAGTGCGCAGAGCGCAGCTTTCAGGCGGCGGACGCCGAGCTCAACAGCACCTATAACACGCTCAAACAGCAGGTCACGGAGGCGGGATTGGTGAAGCTGAAATCCGCCGAGCGCGCCTGGAACCTGTACCGCGATGCTCAATGCGCCTTCGAAAGCGCGGGAACCCAGGATGGCAGCGTTCATGCCATGGTCGCCTCGTCCTGTCGCGAGGGCCTGACCCGCGCGCAGACCAAGCGGCTCGCGGCGCAGCTGAACTGTGAGGAGGGGGACGCGTCATGCGGCGGGCAATAGGGCAACAGGCTATGGCGTCTTACCGAATCAAACGCTCTATCGGTCAAGTGCTTGGCCGGAGCTTCGCGTGCATGCTGACCCTCCTGCTCTGGCAAGTCGCCGTCTGCGCGCCGGCATTCGCACAGGACGCGCCTTCGGAATCGGCGGAGCCAACCGAAACGCTCAAGGCGGGGCTCTATCTCAGTCCGCCCTTCGTCGTGCGGACGGATGACGGCTATTCGGGCATGGCGATCGACCTCTGGAACACGGTCGCGGCAGAACGCGGGTTCGAGACCGACTTTGTCGAGTTCGAAACATTCCGCGATTTGGTCGGCGCCGTCCGCGAGGGTGAGATCGATGTCGCCGTCACCAACCTGACGATCACCGAAGCCCGAGCAGAGCACATCGACTTCACCCACCCCTGGTTCGATGCCGGTCTCCAGATCATGATCAGCGACGCGCCACGGAGCGGGTTCGGCAGCGTCTTGCAAGGCTTGGCGGATACCGGGCATCTGCGCGTTTACGCCTGGATCGTCGGCATCATCTTGGGCGCCACACTGCTGTTGACGCTGTTCGATCGCCGGATGGACCCGAACTTTCCCAAGCGCTGGCGCGACGGCGTGGCCGAGAGCTTCTACACGGTCATGTCGGTCGCGGTCTCGGGTAAGCCGCCATCGCGCACGAAACTGTTCGGATGGGTCGGGCGCATCTGGGCGGGCCTGTGGCTGGTCTGTGGCGTCGCGGTGCTGGCCTATGTCACCTCCACAGTGACGAGCGTGATGACGACGATCGCCCTAACCGACCGCATCAGCGGTGTCTCCGACCTCCCGGGCAAGACGGTCGGCGTCATGACGGGGAGCACCGCGGAGGAGTTCGCGACCGAGAACGGACTGAGGAAAGTGTCGTTCGCCAACATCGATGCGGCGACCGAGGCGCTCACAGGTGGGGAGATCGACGCTATCGTCGGCGACGCGCCGGTGCTCGACTACTTCGCGCACACGCGCCCCGAGCATGACGTGCGCGTGGTCGGAGAGATTTTTGAGCCCGACAAATATGGCTTTGGCCTCCCTCAGAACAGCCCGCTGCGACGGATTATGACCATCGATCTTATCGGCGCGGAAGAAGCGGGAACGATCGAAGCACTTCGCACGCAGTACTTCGGCCCTCGGCATTAGGCGGTCCGCGAGATTGGACCAGGTACTCCCGGACCCGGCTGCGTTCTTCCACGTCCGGGTCATTGTGGGCGTTGTCACCGGCCTCGCGATAGCGCGAGTCCTCAACGGGCTTGCGCACTTCGTGCAGGCGCCGGAGCGCAAACGCGCCTACGGTGTCCACGTTGCATGGTCGCTGCTGCTACTGCTGATGATCATGCATTTCTGGTGGTTCGAGTTCACACTCGAACGGCTCGACCGCTGGACGTTCGAGGCCTACGCCTTCCTGATCTTCTACGCCGCCCTCTACTTCTTCACCGCCGCCGTCCTGTTCCCTGATCGGCTCGACGGGTACGACGATTTCAAGGCCTATTTCTACGATCGCCGATCTTGGTTCTTCTCGCTGCTGATCATTCTTTCTGTGGTCGACCTAGTCGACACGGCGCTGAAGGGGATGGACCACTTCCAATCCCTCGGCATCGCGTATCCCATCCGTCAGGGCGTTCTGATCCTATTGGCCTTGATTGCGATCCCCATCGCCAACAGCCGCTACCACGTTGCCTTTGTGGCGTTTGCATGGGCGACACAGGTCTGGTGGATTGCCGATCGGTACATCAGTTTGAGCTGATGACGAGGCTAGCGCGTGCGGGATGTGACAGGAGGCCCGCGCAGGCGGGATGTGCCGTCAACATGCGGCGGCGGGTCTGGCAGACGTCGGGCGCGGTGCAGGCGGCCGCGTTCCGGGGTGCTGGGACGAGCATCTGCGGCGCAGCGCGCCAAAATGTCTACTTTGGGTTGCATTGCCGCCGCCGTTTGTCGCAGCGCCGATGGCTCCAATGGGTCGTAAGCTGTCCTCAAACCCCCACACCACCGACGTCAGCTTATTGTCATGCATGATTCGAGTCAGCTTGTTCCCTGTCAGGAGGAGAATTCCATCATGTGGTACCTAAGCTACAACGGCCAACAGATCGGTCCGCTGGACCTGCAGCAAGCCCGCGCCCGCGCGGCCGCTGATCCCAATGGCTACGCCTGGCGAGAGGGCTTTGCCGATTGGCAGCCAATCGCTCAGGTCACCGAGCTGAGCGGGCCGGCTGCTTCCATGCCATCCAGCGCGCCGCCGCCACCGGCTGGCGGACCGCGCTCAGATGAGGTCGACTACGAGATCTTTGGCCACGAGATGCAGTACGTCGAGGTCGAGCTTGACCCCGGCGAGAGTGCCATCGCCGAGGCCGGGGCAATGATGTACAAGCACCCGGCGATCCAGATGGAAACCGTGTTTGGCGATGGCTCGCACAGCGGTCAGGGCGGTGGCTTGCTGGACAAGCTTATGGGTGCCGGGAAACGTCTGGTCACCGGCGAGAGCCTGTTTACCACGGTGTTCACCCATACCGGACAGGATAAGGCGCGTGTCGCATTCGGTGCCCCTTACCCGGGTAGTATTATCCCGCTCAAGCTCGATGAGCTCGGTGGCACCTTGATCTGTCAGAAGGACAGTTTCCTGTGCGGGGCCAAAGGCGTGGCCATGGGTATCTTTTTCCAGCGCAAGATCATGACCGGCCTGTTCGGCGGCGAGGGCTTCATCATGCAGCGCCTCGATGGCGATGGGCTGGTGTTCATCCACGCCGGCGGCTGCGTGACCGAGCGGGTGCTCCAGCCGGGCGAGACCCTACATGTGGACACCGGCTGTATCGTCGCCTTTGAGCAGCAGGTCAGCTTCGATCTACAGCAGGTCGGTGGCATCAAGTCCGCGCTGTTCGGCGGCGAGGGCGTGTTCTTTGCTCAGCTCACCGGTCCGGGTCGCGTCTGGCTGCAATCCCTGCCGTTCTCGCGGCTCGCTGGGCGCATGTTGGCGGCGGCTCCGCAGCGCGGCGGCAGCCAGGGCGAGGGCTCCGTGCTCGGCGGTCTCGGCAACCTGCTGAATGGGGATAATCGCCTCTAATGCTGAGGTCGCGGCTCTGGTGCCTACAGGTACAGCTTGACCGCGGTCCGGCGCTTACCTAATCTTCGCGCCTGATCCAACGCCGCAGTGCCTCGCTGCGCAGAGAATGTGCGTGAATACAGGTTCTTACGCCAAGATGCAAACAATAATCCTTGTCCCTTCCGCGCGCTTCATAAGTGCGGTTGTGCTCAGCCTTCTTGTCGCGCTTTGGGTGTTAGCCGCCGCTGCAGCTGCGCCAGATGCCAAGCTCGCTGAGCAGCTCGTCAGCCAAGGTGATCCGCAGCGCGGTATCGAGCCCTGCGCCAATTGCCACAAGGCTGATGGTGGTGGCAGCGAGGAGGTGGGTGCGCCGAGACTCGCGGCGATGGGCGCCGCTTATCTGGCCAACCAAATCCGCAACTTCCGTGACGGGCATCGACAGCACCCGATCATGGCACCCTGGGCGAAGCTGCTGACCGAGGATGAGATTGCGGCGGTGAGTGCCTATTTCGCGGCGCTACCGCCGGCGAGCAATGCCGTGGTGCCGAAGCACCTCGACCCCAAGTCCGGCGAATGGTTGGCGCTCTATGGCAACTGGCCAGGCCGTCGCTTGCCGGCGTGCCAGCAGTGCCATGGGCCGCTGGGCATCGGTGTCGGCGAGCATTTCCCAGCGCTAGCGGGCCAACCGTACAACTATCTGGTCGGCCAGCTGGCGGCCTGGGGCACCGGTGAGCGCAGTGGTGACTACGATGGCATGATGGCAGCCGTCGCGCACAAGCTGACGCTAACGGAGGCGCAGCAAGTCGCAGCCTTTTATGCGTCGCTGCCAGCACAGCAGGCGGTGACCACAGCGCGCGAGCTGGATACGGGCGCCTGGGTGCCGAGCGCGGCTGGCTTGACGCCCCCTGTGTCGGCTGTTCCGAAGGCGGCGGAGGAAAAACCGGCAGGCCGTTGGAGATGGCCGTTGCCGCAGTCCAAGGCGCACAAGGGGCCACTGCCGCATCAAGGGCCCGTGGTATCCGGCCGTGCATTGGCCGACGCGCGCCATTTCGAGCCACCGCAGCGCAGCGAGCGGCCGACGGACGAGTTTGGCGAGATGGTCGCTCTAGGCGAGTCCATCTTTAGCCATACCTACAGTCACGAGGTGTCGGGAAAGTATGTCGGCAACGACCAGGTCTGCGAGGGCTGTCATCTCGACGCCGGCCGGCTGGCCGGCTCGGCGCCGATGTGGGCGGCTTGGGTCGCTTATCCCGCCTATCGCGCGAAGAATCAGCAGGTCAATACCTTGAGCGAGCGCCTTCAAGGTTGTTTCAAGTACTCGATGAATGCGCAGGCCTCCGAGGTAGGGCATCCGCCGGCTGCTGAAAGCACAACCATCCGAGCGCTGATGAGCTACATCTACTGGCTGGCGACCGACGCGCCAACCGGCGATCGACAGATGTCTGGGCGCGGCTTTCCGATCTTGGCGAAGACCGAGCAGGGCTTCGATCCGCTGCGTGGCGAACTGGTCTATGCCGAGCACTGCGCGGTCTGCCATGGCGATGAAGGGCAGGGCGGCTACGCTGGCGCCGAGATGGTCTTTCCGCCACTCTGGGGCGAGCGCTCTTACAACTGGGGAGCCGGGATGCACCGTATCGATATTGCTGCGGCCTTCATCAAGGCCAACATGCCACTCGGCAACTATCTGGAGCTGACCGATCAGCAGGCCTGGGATGTTGCCGCCTTCATCAATAGCTGGGAGCGCCCTCAGGATCCACGCTTTGCGGGGGACCTCGCCGAGACCGCCAAGCGTTTCCACAACAGTGAGTTCGACTACTACGGCGTGAGGAAAGGGCGTGACGGGAAACTACTGGGTGCGATGGCGTCGTCCCCATCGCCCGCGGATGACCAGAACGATACCGAGACCAAGCGTGCTAATATCGGGACCGATTAACCATGAGGTGCCGCCGTCAGCATGGCTCGCAATAGGTCGGGCATCAGCTAAGCGGCTCGCCCAATGATTGGCCGAGCACGACGGGACAGGTGATGCTACAGATCCTGGCGATCGCTGGCGGCGGGGCGCTCGGCGCGGTGGCGCGGTTTGGCGTCTCAACCGGGGTCTATCGGCTCTTCGGTCGCGACTTTCCCTGGGGGACCCTGGCCGTGAATGGCTTCGGCTCCTATGCGATGGGTCTGCTGTTCGTGCTGTTTCTCGAGCGTGGTTTGGTCGCGCCCGAGCTGCGCGCGGCCGTCTTGGTTGGTTTCTTGGGATCATTCACCACCTTCTCGACCTTTTCACTCGAGACCCTCCTGCTGGTCGAGCAGGGCGAGGCACTGCGGGCCATGCTCAATGTTGCTGGAAGCGTGCTGCTCTGTCTCGGTGCCTGCTGGGCCGGAATCATCAGTGCGCGGCTGATATAGCCCCGTGCGTGGCGTTCTACCTGAGGTTGAGTCACTGGCACGGTTAGGTGTTCAGAGCGAGCGAATCTTGAAGCGCCGCATCCCGCGCCGCTGGAGCTGCCGATGATCCCCGTTCTGTCGCTCCTGCTGGTCGTCACATTCTCGATCCTCGTTACCCGGATCGCGGCGATCGCGCTGCGCCATACCGGCCTCGCCCGCCACACGGCGCGTTTCCAGGCCAGATCCGCCTTCACCGGTGCTGGCTTTACGACCACCGAGTCGGAGAAGGTCGTTAATCATCCGGTGCGGCGGCGGATCGTGCTGACCCTGATGCTGCTGGGCAATGCCGGTATCGTCACGGCGGTCTCCTCGCTGATCCTGGCCTTCGTGCGCGATGGAGGCGGTGACGGCTGGCCACTGGCGCTGAAGATCGCGCTGCTGGTTGCGGGATTGCTGGGCCTCTGGCTGGTGGCGACCAGCCGCTGGGTGGACCGGTTATTGTCACGGTTGGTCGAGCGGGCGCTGAACCGTTTTACGCAACTCGAGCTCAGCGACTACGAAGGACTGCTGCATCTCGCCGGTGAGTATCGCATTGCCGAGGTCGCCGTCGAGGAGGGAGGTTGGTTAGCCGACCGCCCACTGAGCCATATCCGCCCGGCCGAAGAGGGCGTGCTGGTGCTCGGGATCGCCTCGCCTGATGGCGCCTGGCTGGGCACGCCGCAGGGCGACACCCGGCCGCAGCTTGGTGACACCTTGGTCGTCTACGGTCGCACCGAGGCGATCCGCGGCCTGGCGGAGCGTCGCGCCGGGGATGAGCGCGACCATGCGAAGGCGGTCGCGGACCAGGGCCGGGTCGCCGGGGAAGAGCGGAGGTCTCGACGAGGACCGAGTGGCCTCGAGGGTAGCCCGCCCTGAGTTTTTGGCAGGGCTCCGCTGAGCCTGGATCAGGTCGACAGATGCGCCATCAAGGGTGGGGTCGCCGGGTCGGCATCAGTAACATCCGGCCTCCCGGATACGCGCCCGTTGGCAGGCTAGGCGAGGTGTCGCGGTCGCTGCTCGAGGTTGCCGGCAGTCTGCTGCACTGTCTCGCCGGCGGCTAGGTCGGTATCATCAAGGCTTGGCGGTTGTCGCTGTGCGCTGCGATCATGCGTCGGGCTATGCTCGGAGCACCGATCGGTCAGGTGGCAGACAGGTGGTGGCCAAGCGGTGGCCAGGCAGCACAAGCGACGGATCAAGACGAGCAATCAGCGCGGAAGGCGATATGAGCAAGCGGGGCGTTCATGCTGATGGCGTGGATGGCGATCATGTTTCTGGTAAGCCCCTGGCGAGCGCGTCTAATCTGGACCCGGCCCATGAGGCTGGCTTGATCAGGGCGACGATGGTGCGTGTCTACTTGACCGAATCGGACCATGGACTAAAGCCGCTGCTCAACTGTTTGCACGATGAACTTGGTGTACTGGGTGCGACTGTGACGCGCGGCGTCGCCGGTTTTGGTGCCTCGGGTGTGGTCCACAGTGCTGGTTTGGTGGATCTATCGACCGATTTGCCGCTGGTGCTGGAGTTCTTCGATCAGCCCGACCGCGCGCGAGTCGCGATCGAGCGCATCAAGGACTTCGTCGAGCCCGGGCATGTGGTCTCTTGGAGCGTGAGCGTTGAACGCAGCGACGCTGCTTCGGCGACACCGGGACAAGACTGATCTCGGAGCCGCGTCCCGAGGACCGCGCGCCAGTTCGGTCACCAGACCCATGTCGATCGCGACCTTTCGCACCTAGCAACGAGACTGCAGCAGCAGGTTGCGCAGGACCCACAAACAACGAACCCATGCTCTATTGCGAGCGTGCCCAGAATGACGGATCGACCCGACCATGCTTGACCCCAAACTCCTCCGCAGCGAGCTCGACCAGGTTGCGACACAGCTCGCACGCCGCGGCTTCACCCTCGATGTCGCCCGCATTGATGCCCTGGAAACACGCCGCAAGGCACTGCAGGGCGAGGTGCAGGAGCTGCAGAACCAGCGCAACGTCAAATCCAAGGCGATCGGCAAGGCCAAGGCGGCCGGCGAGGACATCGAGCCAATCAAGGCCGAGGTCGCTGCCTTTGCCGATCGGCTCAAGGCGATGGACGCTGAGCTTGAGGGCATTCAAGCCGAGCTGCGCGAGATCGCCCTTGGTATCCCCAACCTTCCCGATGCCAGCGTCCCCGATGGTGCCGACGAGAACGCCAACCGCCTCGAGCGGACCTGGGGCGAGCCACGCGCCTTCGACTTCGAGCCCAAGGACCATGTCGATCTTGGCGTGCCGGGCGGTTGGATCGACTTCGATGCCGCCGCCAAGCTCACCGCCTCGCGCTTCGCGGTGCTCAATGGACCCATGGCGCGGCTGCATCGGGCGCTGATTCAGTTCATGCTCGACCTCCATACCGAGGAGCACGGCTACAGCGAGACCTATGTACCCTATCTGGTCAATGCCGACAGCCTGCGCGGCACCGGTCAGCTGCCGAAGTTCGAGGAAGACCTATTCCGGGTCCCTGGGCCGGAGCGCGACTTCTATCTGATCCCGACCGCCGAGGTGCCGGTCACCAACCTGGTTCGCGATCTGATCTGCGATGCCGCCAGCTTGCCGCGCAAATGGGTCGCGCACACGCCCTGTTTTCGCAGCGAGGCCGGCTCCTATGGCAAGGACACCCGCGGCATGATCCGCCAGCATCAGTTCGAGAAGGTGGAGCTGG
>NZ_JBUDPI010000112.1:0-10183 GCF_054919635.1 Halochromatium sp.
ACGACTACCGCGCTAAGGTGATCTTCGGCTAATGGTTTTTATGCGCTGACCCTGGATCAACGCATCCACCAAGGCCCGAGGCAGCCTGTTTGTGCTTGTCTGCGATTGCCTTGAAGCTCAGACATGTCAGTCAGGCTCGCTTAACCTTTGGGAAACTCTGTCGCCGGCTGCTAAGCTCTGGATCTGTTACGCAATATCAGCTATGCGATCATAAGTCGCGCGGAGCACGGCGGTTCGTCTCATGAAAGGTCTCTCTCGACATCTGTTCTCCTGCGCTCTCGCGTCTTTGATGCTGCTTGGTATGGGCAAACCGGGAACGGCAGCCCAGGTCGAGATCGGACCAGAGCTGAATCGCCTCTCTGCGGCGCATGGGTTCTCGGTCTCCGGGGTTGAGGTGCTGGAGGATGAGCGCGGGCGCTCGGAGGATGTCGATCTTTACCGCCGGCTTCGAGTGCTGCTGGAGCGTTTTGATCATATTCTGGTACACGGCGCTGATGGTGAGGTGGCGCGGGTCATCATCATGGGCCGGACCAGTGCGAATCCCCCCCCGAAGCTTCAGATCAATCCTGAATCGAGTGCTGATTCGGCGTCGGGACAGATCGAGCTTGAGACCATCCGTGAAGGCGCTCAGCATTCGGTTCGGGTCACCCTCGAGGGAACCGGCGGTCGGCGCGTCGACCGGGTGCTGTTGATCGATACCGGCGCGGATGCAGTGGTGCTCCCGGCCTCGATGATCGAACCGCTCGGTCTGGATCAAGCGAGTCTGTCTGAGCGCGAGGTGCAGACGGCGAATGGCCGGGCGCAAGCCCTGATGGGGACCTTGGAGGCCGTTTGGCTGGATGGCGAGCGTCTACCCAAGGTTGCTGTCGCCTTCCTGGACGTGGATAAGCTTGGCGCCTCCGGACTCCTTGGCATGAGCGTGCTGGGACGTTACCAAATGACCATTGACGATGAGAACAATCGTCTGATGCTGACGCCGAACCGTGGCGGCGGCTCATCAACCTCAAGCCTTGAGACGCAGGCCGTGAGCCGTTAGCGACTCGATCTCAATGGGCGCGCCGCCCGAGGATCGAGAGCCGCGGATAGCCTCTTGCCCCGATCGGCGCGCTAGCTCACGAGGCGACGTGTGCCGAGCAGGATGTGGCGCTGCCTGAGGTCGGCTAGCAGGTTTGCGCCAAACCGAATCACCTGGTCTGGCGCTGGGTGCTGGAGCTCTTCCGCGATCGTCTCTAGGCACGCAAGGCCCGATGGCTGAGCCTGCTCCTTCAGTAACTGGAGCAAGCGCTGCGTGACCAGATTGATCTTCAAGAATTCGACCTCGTCGCGACGGTTGCGATACACGACCAGGTGTGTCAGCTCAGGATCAGGCTGCTGTGGCTGGTGCTCTGGGCTGATTTGATGAACCGGAAACCGATAGCTCAGAGTCCAGGCCAGCGGCGAGACCAAGGGCAGGCCGGCGAGCAGATCACCATTCGGATCGGCGAGATCGACGTCTGCTTCGTCATCGCTGAACAGCAGGGCGGCTTCGACCCACTCGTAATGGGCGAGCTCGACCATGAACGGCGGGTCATCGGGCTGCGCCTCGCGCTCCGTGCTGAGAAAGGCGACCAGCTCTTGACCCAGCTGCGGAAACAGCGGCGTGGCCGCGCGGTGCTCGACCAGGAATTGCCGAATCAAGGCATCCCAGCGGGAGCGGCCGAGGCAGCGGTACAAGACGGGGAAGCCCTGACTCAAGAGCGACGAGACATTATTAAAGAGCAGGCTGCGATAGATCGCCATCCGCCTGGGCTCGATGTCTGCGGGCGCGGGCGTGCCCTCGGGATCGCGGATATGGCCCGCAAACCCGCGCTGGATCTCGGCACAGCTCGCCGGCTCTGGGCTGCTAGGCGATAGGGTGGTCGGGCTCGGCTCAGGCATAGGCTAGCTGCTCCTTGAGGATAGGATGCAGGCTGTTGCCGTTCTCGGCGCGCCGCGCGGCTTGAAGACTGCTGATCTGTTGCACCTCTGTTGTGAGCTGCGCGAGTGGTGGGATGTTGAAATCGCGCTCCAGCAATGTCGGGAAGACGCCGAACCGCTCATAGGCACGCTCGAGCAGGTTCCAAACGGGCTCGATCACATCAGCGCCATGGGTGTCGACCCGCAGATCCGGTGCCTCTTGGTAATGCCCCGCGATATGACCGTAGACGACGCGCTCGCCGGGCAGACCGTCAAGGAAGGCGTTGGCATCATAGCCGTGATTGATGCTATTGACGTGGATGTTGTTGACATCGAGCAGCAGATCGCAGTCGGCCTCACGCACCACCCGATTGATGAACTCGAGCTCGCTCAGCTGTTGGCCGGGTGCGGCGTAGTACGAGACGTTCTCGAGCGCAATGCGGCGCTCCAAGATATCCTGGACCTGCCGAATGCGGCCAACGACGTCGGCGATCGCCTCCTCGGTGAACGGGATTGGCATCAGGTCGTAGAGGTGACCATCATCGGAGCAGAAGCTCAGATGCTCGGTGTAGGCACGGATCTGATGGCTGTCGAGGAAGACCTTGAGCTTACGGATAAAGTCGAGGTCGAGCGGTGCCGGCGACCCGATCGAGAGAGAAAGTCCATGGCAGACGACCGGGAAGCGCTCGGTCATGCTCCTTAGGACCTTTCCCCAGCGCCCGCCGACGCCCATCCAATTCTCGGGCGCGATCTCCCAGAAATCGACCTCAGCGGGCGGGTGCTCGGCTGCGGCGGCCGCGAAGGCACGCCGCAGACCAAGGCCGGCACCATGAACAGGATAGCTTGGGACGCTCATGGCTAGCCTCTCAGAGGTCTGGGTGATCAGCTCGCGCCGCCGCACTTGCCCTCACCGCACTTGCCTTCGCCCTCACCCTTGTCGCCGCACTTGCCTTCGCCACCATCCTTGCTTCCGCATTTGCCTTCACCGCACTTGCCCTCGCCACAGCTGCCTTCACCGGCAAGCATCAGGTAACCGCCGTTGAGCTGCTCAGCACCGAATGGGTTATCTGCGGCATGGGCCGCGCCGACCGCGGAGAGACCGCCGACTAGGGCGGCACCGATCACAGCAGCAGCGGGGGTCATAGAATTCTTAGACATGGGGTCCACTCCGAAAAATCATTAGGTTATCGTTGATTTCGGTCTCCGCTCGCGCGCAAGACCAGGTCTCGGCTACAACGCCAGCGCCCTAGTCATAACACAGTATTCGACTAGGGTAAAACCAACGGCTTGCATGGCCAATCGCTGTCGTCGTCAGTAAAGACCCAGCTCAACGGTCAAATGTTTCATCGGCGCTGGAATCGGCCGGGATCAGATCGGTTCAGTGACGCGGCCGCCGGCCGGCTCCGCGTCGCTTGATGCACTTCAGATAGGCCTTGGGGTTGAGGTCGCGGCCGTCGCGCTGCATCTTCCAGATCGCTTCGGCCAGGCACTCGAGGATGCGGTGCTCGGCCTCATGCGCATCACCAGCGCATTGAGCGACCATCGCCTGATAGAGACGCCGGATGCCTGGGGGCCGATCGGTCGTGACCTGTTCTTGGAGTGCGATGTGCAGGGCCATGTGCAGGAAGGGGTTGCTCTCTCCTCTTTCCGGTAGCCATTCGCGGCCGAGGGCGCGCTCGCCTTGCTCGAGGAGGGCGTGATACTCGGGGTGCTGCTCGGCAACCTCGATGATCTGTCGCTCAACAGGCTCCAGTGGCTCGCCTTCGCGTGCCTTGCGCCAGGCAGTCAGATAGGCTTGGCGGAGTTGGTCGCGATCTTGATGGAACATGCGGGCTGAACCTGGGCAGCGGATGACTGGTCACGGGATCAGGCAGAGACAGGGTCTCGGCGGCGTTGCCCAGATGGATCAACATGGAAGGATCGAGACGGAAGAATCAACGGAAGAATCACATGGCCCCGCTCGGGTTGTGGATCGTCGCTACCCTGTCGCTGTGGCTTCGTCGCTGTTGCTTGGCGTCGCTCTTGGGATTAGCGCCGACGTCGTCGCTCGGTCCACTGGCGTCTTCTGCTTGTATTCGCAAAGGTCTGAGATCGGACAGCTCGGGCAGTTCGGTGCCCTTGCCTTACAAATGTAGCGGCCATGGAGGATGAGCCAGTGATGAGCATCCTGCAAGAACGGCTTGGGCACCAGGCGCAGCAGCCGCTGCTCGACAGCCAGTGGCGTCTTCCCGGGCGCAATGCCGGTGCGATTCGCGACCCGGAAGATATGCGTATCGACGGCAATCGTCGGCTCACCAAATGCGGTATTCAAGATCACGTTTGCGGTCTTGCGGCCGACGCCGGGCAACGCCTCGAGCGCAGCGCGATCTCGGGGTACCTCACCACCGTGCGCGGCGAGGAGCGCGCTGCAGGTCGCAATGATGTTCTTGGCCTTGCTGTTGAACAGGCCGATGGTTCGGATATGCGTCTTGAGCCCGTCCTCGCCTAGGGCCAGCATCGCAGCCGGGGTGTTGGCGACCTCGAACAGCCGCTCCGTGGCCTTGTTGACGCTCTTGTCCGTCGCTTGGGCTGATAAGATCACAGCGATCAGCAGCTCGAAGGCGCAGTTGTAGCGAAGCTCGGTCGTGGGAGCGGGGTTGGCCGCTTTGAGCCGTTCGAAGATGGCCGTGCGTTTTGTCTTGTTCACTCGCAGCCCACTTGCCCTAGACGACGGCCCGTTCGCGCAGCACCTTCACTTGGAACAGCGTATTGCGCTCCTCTTCTTCCAGCGCGGATTGGATGAAATGGATGCTGCGCTGATAAAGCGGGATGATGTTGTACTTGAGCGCGTTGACGCGTTTTTGTGCCTTACGCTGCTCTTCCATCAGCCGATAGAGGGCAATCTCGACCTCGCCGAGCCGAGCCAGGAGCACGGCGGCCTTCGCGAGATGCTCGCGGGTGTTATCGAAGCTCGCATCGGTTCCCAGCAGTCCGGCGGGCTTCATCGGCAGCGGTTCTGCGGTCACCGACGGATACTCAACCCCGAGCGAGCGCCGTGGCAGGATATCGACCCGCAGGCCTGCGGAGGCGCCGAGGGCAGCCTGATTCAGTCCACGGCTGCCCATGCGCAGATGGGTGATCCCGAGGCAGCGATAGGCCTCGGCGAGCCCAAGCTCTGCATCCTCGCGCAGTCGTCGGTATTCGCCGATGCGCTCGTAGACCAAGCGGGTGAGCAGCTCACGCTTACGCTCGAGCAGGTCGTGACCCTCCTCGAGAAACTTCGCCTGTTTCTTCAGCGATAGCAGGGTATTCTTGGTCGGAGGGACCTTGAGGACTTGCTGGGCCATGGCGTTGACAACTCGGCGTGACGGGTTAGGACCTGAAATAGGACCTAGAGGTTACCTGCAACTGAGCATTGTGCCAAAGACCCACGCTCATCGGTGCCGTTCCAGATCAACAGACGATGACCGTCGGTCAACGGGTCGATGGTGCTCCGGCGCGGCGCTGCAATCGCCGCGTGCCAGTAGTGCCGAGCCATAAGCGGCCTCTCGATGCTGTGCCGCTTGCACCGGCAACCCCAGCACACGGCTGCGAATTGCGGTCCAGGTCGGATTCTGGGCGCCACCACCGCTGCTGAGCACGCGCACCGGCGCTGGCGCGCCGAGCTCGCACAGCCGCTGATAGCCGGCACGCTCGATCTCTGCGATGCCCTCAAGAAGACCAGCGAGGAAGAGCGCGTCCGATGCTGGTCGTGGTGTGATGCGCGGTGCAAGGTTGGGGTCAGCGATCGGGAAGCGCTCGCCGCGACTTGGGAGCGGGTAGTAGGTCAAGCCCGTCCGTTGATCTGGGTCGATCTGCGTACTGAGTCGGCTGAGCTCGTCGTCGTCGAAGTGCTGCCGCAGAGCGGCCCCGCCGCTGTTCGAGGCGCCGCCGACGAGCCAGAGGTTGCCGATACGATGACTGTAGACCCCGCTGGCGGCGTCGCTGACGGCTCGGTTCGAGATCAGCTTCAGCACCAGTGTTGAGCCGAGGCTGGTGACGGCATCGCCTGGCGCCCGAGCGCCGGCGGCGAGCGTCGCTGCCGTGCTGTCGGTGGTCCCTGCGCAGATGCGCAGGTCCGGGGGGAGCCCAATCTCGGTCGCCACTTCTGAGCGGATGGGCCCAAGGTCGGTACCGGGTGCGTGACAGCGCGGTAGCTGTATAGGCGCGAGGTCCATCGCCAGCAGCCAATCCGGCCAGCTCAAGCGCTGCGGGTCATAGCCAAGCTTCAGTGCGTTGTTCCAATCGCTATCGCCGAATCGGCCGCTCAGCCTTCCACCGATCCAATCGGCCTGATGCAAGGCGAGCACCGGTTGCTTTGGCTCTAGCTGATGGCGCAGGTGCAAGAGTTTTGCAAGCGAGGCGCTGGGTCCGCGCGCCGCTGAATCCGCGGGCGCTTGCTCTGCAACGAGCTGGGCCTCGGCGATGGCGCGCGCATCGTTGTACATCAGCGCCGCTGTGAGCGGCTGGCCTTGAGGTGTGCAGAGCAGAATGCTGGCCGAGGTCCCATCGACGCAGAGTGCTTGCGGGCGATAGCGGTGGAGATCACCGATCAGCGTGCCCAACACACCAACCACGGCACACCACCAGGCCTCGGGATCTTGCTCGACAGCGCGAGTGTTCGCGCGGCTGCTCGTCGTCTCACGCTTCGTCGTCCGACGCTGGGGAAGGTCGGCCTTGGCGAAGGCGATTGGCTGTGCAGCAGGGTCGATGGCGATTGCTCGGCAGCCGGAGGTGCCGAGATCGAGGCCGATCCAGCAGCGGTTGTCACCGGTCTCCGTCAAGGTAGCGCAACCGGTGTTGGTGCCTGCCAGCTGGGGGCCCGGTGCTCGACGACGACCGTCGTGTAGATGCCGCCGCGGACATTGAATTCAGCGGTCAGACGCATGAAGCGCGGCTCGGTCGCTTGCACCAGGTCAGTCAGGATGCGGTTGGTCACCGCCTCATGGAAGGCGCCCTGGTCGCGATATGACCAGACGTAGAGCTTTAGCGACTTGAGCTCGACACAGGTTGCTTCTGGAACGTACTCCAAGGTCAGCTCGGCAAAATCTGGCTGACCGGTCTTCGGGCACAGGCAGGTGAACTCGGGCACTCGGATGCGGATGCTGTAGTCACGCTCTGGCTGAGGGTTCGGGAAGGTTTCCAGTGTCTGGCTGGGTGCGGTCGCCATCGTCATGCAGTCTCCTGGGTTGTGGTGGCGCGGGGTCGCGCAGTATAGGACGAATCCTCGCGGTACTCGGGGATCTCGCCTTGTGCGAGACTATGGATGTTGGGGTCCAAGACCCAGCGTCGAGACCCTCTGCTGAGCGTGGCGCTGATGGATTCGCAGGTCTCGCTCCGACCTCTCTGTTGCTCTGTCTTTGCGAGGCATCTCATGAAACGACGTCGATTCTCCACTGAGCGACGGTTCCGTCTGGTCGGCGCCTT
Organism: Halochromatium sp.; assembly: GCF_054919635.1. NCBI lineage: Bacteria > Pseudomonadati > Pseudomonadota > Gammaproteobacteria > Chromatiales > Chromatiaceae > Halochromatium > Halochromatium sp. The sequence continues at coordinate 7,381 of NZ_JBUDPI010000112.1, forward strand.
AATTTGCACAATGCTCGCCGGAGGTCCGTTGGCCGACGAGGGCAGCGATGAGGTGCTCTACCAAGTGTCGACCATCGATGCCCTGCTTGCGGGTGTCTACGACAGCGTCGCGACGGTTGGCGATCTTCTCCAGCAGGGCGACTTTGGTCTCGGTACCTTTGCGGCACTCGATGGGGAGCTGATCGCACTCGACGGCGTCGTTTATCAGGCTGCGAGCGATGGGCAGGTCAGACGCATGCCGCCAGAGACCGGAACGCCCTTCATGGCGGTCACCGAATTCGAGGCCGACCAAACCTTCACGCTGAGTGACTCGATCGACGAGGATGCGTTCCACAGGCAGCTTGAAAAGCGCTTTCCAAGCCGCAACACCTTTTATGCCATCAAGGCTGAAGGGCGGTTTGCGCAGATTCGCTATCGCAGCGTGCCGCGGCAGCAGCGACCCTATGCACCGCTGGCCCTCGTCGCGCGCGAGCAGGTGGTGTTCGAGAGGCAAGATATCGAAGGCACCCTAGTCGGGTTTTGGTGTCCGGCCTTCGTTGACGGGATCAATGTACCGGGATTTCATCTGCATTTCCTCTCTGCGGACCGTGCTCATGGCGGTCATGTGCTTGGCTTCCTGATGGAGCAAGCCAGCATCGAGCTCGACCAGACCAGCGGCTGGAGCATTCAGCTGCCAATGGACCAAGACTACTTGGAGGCGAATCTCGACAGCGATCGTAGCGCTGAGCTGAAGACCGTCGAGCAGGGGCAGCCAAGTGACGAGCGATGATCGGTTGGGCTTGATCGGGCGTGGGCCTCGGACGCCGATCGCGATCGATGATCAGACGTCTGCAATCCAGGCATAGAGGCTGCGTCTGGCGTAGATGCGGAATCCCATTTGTGCATAGAGTCGGCGGGCTGGAGCATTGCGGGCGTCGACCGATAGCAGGACCTTTGCGGCGCCATGATGAGCGGCCCGGCTCAGGGCCTCTTGCACCAGCTGCCGGCCCAGTCCTTGGCCGCGCTGCTTTTGAATCGTTTCAGATGCTCAAGGTGCTCGTTCACGTCATCGACGCTGAGAGGCGATTTGTATTCCACCGCTACGGCAACCTGCGCATTCATTGCCAGCAGATCGACTTTGGTAACCACCTGGCCGTTGTAGTGATAGGCGGTGAGGTTCGGCGCCACCTGATGCACCGGCAGACCACGCTCGCGCAGCGGACGCACGACTGCCGGGCAGACCACCTCTTGGACGAATTCACCCAGCCGATTGACTTGCCGACCCAGCAGCGCTTTCAGCGCCTGAATCTGGCGGTCGGTTTACTGAAACTTGCGGTCGGTTTCACCAAAAAGTGCCCAAATGTCTTCTGCCGATGTGGCCATGGTGGGTGCTTCGCTTGATAGACAGTTTCCAGCCCTGCAGCTGACAGGCTCAGGTGCAGGCGTGAATCGGTCAAGCCGAGGCACGCGAACTCACACTCGCCGACATGCGCCTGCTGACAAGGAAGTCCAAACCGCGATCCTTCCCGGTCTTCGCTCGACCAACTCCCGGTTTGCCAAGGCCACCTGCCGGACATAGACTTAGTCGATACCTTAGTCCGCATCAGCCAACCCGTCATGACCACAATCGTCAACGTTCACGAAGCAAAGACCCATTTCTCAAAACTCCTCGAGCAGGCCCATCGTGGCCAAGAGATCATCGTCGCTAAGGCCGGTAAGCCTTACGCCCGGCTGTTGCCACTTGCCAACGCGGCACCGCAACGTCGACCGGGCCGACTGCCAGGCCGAGTGGACGATGCCTTCTTTGAACCCTTGCCCGACGAGGAGATTCGCGCTTGGGAGGCTGAATGATGCGGGTTTTGCTCGACACGCACGCCTTCCTCTGGTGGACAACGAACAACCCGCAGCTATCGGATAGAGCCCGTCAGATGATCGCGGACCCGGACAACAGCATCTACGTCAGTGCTGCGAGTGCCTGGGAGATTGCCACCAAGCAACGCATTGGCAAGCTCAAGGGCGTACCGGATGCCACCGCTCGCTTCTCAGAGCTTGTGGCGGCAGATGGCTTCGATCCCTTGCCAATCACTCACCTCCATGCGCTCCGCTCCGGAGGCTTCAAGGTTGCTCATCGAGATCCTTTCGATCGGATGCTTGCAGCGCAGAGCGAGATAGAACATCTCCCATTGCTCACGTGCGACCCCGCCTTTGAGCAATTCGGCATCGAGACCGATTGGTAATGCCGCACGTTTTCGCACCAAACGCATCCACTTCCAAAAGCGCGCTCGCAAGGACCAGTTGATCACTCGTTCGCTCGACAGCGAACTGCAGCAGATTACCGGTGATGCCGACAGCGGCCGACGCTATGCCGACGATGCGCGTCACCAGCCGCTCGCCGGGTGGATCACTGATCTCGAACGGCACCCCAGAGCCATTTATCACCTCGTTGACCCGCTGCAGCGGCTCCTCGAGATCGCTGCGGCCCGGGGCCTGATTGCTCTGGGCCTGGCCAAGGGCGCTGCCCGCGGTGGGCAGCACCTGCTGCATCAGGCCCTCCAGGCGCTGGCGGGGACTGAGCTGGTTGACGGGTGCCGAACCGGGTGCGGTCTGGCGGAGATCGGTGATCGCGCTGGAAATGATCTGCTGGCTCCCGGGTCACAGCGGTTGCGGTCTGCTCGCTTGGTGGCCGCAGCGTGACCTCTTCGCGAGGGTCACGTGTCGCGGACTCAGCGAACTCCTAGGGCCAGAACTTGAGGATGCCGATGATGAGTCCGCCGGTGCCGATGGTGACGCCGAAGGACCAGCGCATGAAGCTGTCCATGCGTTG
>NZ_JBUDPI010000113.1:0-10161 GCF_054919635.1 Halochromatium sp.
TCACCGACTCCCTCGACGAGCTCGGCAACACCACCGCCGCCATCGGCAAGGGCTTCGCCATTGGTGCCGCAGCCTTGGCGGCGTTGGCCATCATCACCGCCTACATCGAGAGCGTGGCGCTGCATGTGCCGGAGTTCGAGCTACTGCTGAGCGATCCGATGGTCATCATCGGCCTGTTCATCGGCGGCATCCTGCCGTTCTCGATTGCGGCCATGACCATGACCGCTGTCGGTGATGCGGCCTTCGCGATGATCAACGAGATTCGCCGCCAGTTCCGCGAGATCACGGGCCTGCTCGAAGGCACTGCCGAGCCCGATACCGCCCGCTGCGTCGACATTGCCACGACGGCGGCCCTGAAGAAGATGGTCCTGCCTGGCGTGGTTGCCATCGCTGCACCCTGGGTGGTCGGCTTTATCCTCGGGCCAGCGGCGCTGGGTGGCATGCTCGGTGGCGCCCTGCTCGGCTGCGTCCTGCTGGCCCTGACCATGGCGAACGCCGGCGGTGCCTGGGACAACGCCAAGAAGTACGTCGAGAAGGGCAATCATGGCGGCAAGGGCTCAGATACCCATAAGGCAACCGTGGTCGGGGATACCGTCGGCGATCCCTTCAAGGACACCTCTGGCCCCTCGATGAACATCCTGATCAATGTGATGGCCATCGTCAGCCTGGTGATCGCGCCGCTGCTCGGCAACAGCCTGCTGGGCTGAGGCTGATGAGCGACAGCCCTGTCTCTGTCGACTCCGATGAGGTCGCCCCGCGCGGCGGCCTCATCGCCGCCCTCGGGCTCATCGCCGATGAGGCACCGACCGAGGGCATGACCTTGCACGACTTCACTCAGGCCTTAGGCGAGCGCGCCTTCGGCCTGATGCTGTTCGCGCTGGCGATGCCGGTCTGCATCCCGTTGCTCTATGGCATTCCGCAGATCGTCTCACTGCCGATGATGGTCATCGCCATGCAGATGGCGATCGGCCGCTCGGAGCCCTGGATACCGCAGCGCTTCCGTGAGCGGGTGCTCAGCAAGTCCGGGCTGCAGCAGATGGCCGCTGGGGCCTCCAAGTACTTCGGCTGGATCGAGCGCCTCGCACGTCCGCGCCTGCTGATCTTGTCCGGGCCGACCGCGGAGCGCCTGATCGGCGCCATCTTCGTCGTCTTCCTCGCCAGCATCCTGCTCCCCTTCCCGGCAACCAACACCCTACCGGGCATCGGCATTGCCCTAGCCTCCATCGGTCTCATCACCCGCGACGGTCTCCTGGTGCTGGCCGGGCTCGCTATCGGCATCGCCTGGATCCTGCTGCTCGTCGTCGGCATCAGTCTGTTCGGCCCCGCCTTCATCGACCTGATCAAGGACTTCATCAAGGCCCTGCTCGGTCTCAGCTGAGTCGGTTGGTGCCCGCTGAGCTCGACCGGTCCATGCGCTACCCGATTGCCGTGCGATCGGTGTGCGCAGCGCTTTCCCTGCAGAAACGAGCCGTCCGCATCGAAAAAGCCCTCCAAGCGCCCAACTCCAGCCTATAGCGAGCACGCTGCCGACATCGGTCCATCGCATCACTGGAGACGCACATGATTAACGCCTATTCGCAGAGGCTTTCTCCGCCGTTCTCAGGCCAGGCGCAGATCGCCGAGTCGGATCGGGCACGGGCGATCACCATGGACGGCCAGACCTGGGAGATCCATTTCCTGCGGGGCACCAATCATCGCGGAATGCAGGGCTACCAACGACATCAGCGAAGCTATCAGCGAGCAGCCTACGTCAGCGAGAGCTGGATTCGTCGAATCGCCGCGGACGAGCGCAATGAAGACCAGGAGGTCGATGAGCGCATTCTGGAGCTGACGACCTTCATCGCCGAAGCAGACTTCCCTTTCCCGGTCGCCGACGAGCACGAATACTGGCTGCTGGACAAGGAGGATGCATCGCCGCTGGCCTTGATCTTCACCTGCGTCGACGCTGAGCAGATGAGCAGCTTCCCAGAGCATGCCGAATGGACGGCACTACCGGCCGCCGTGATGCCGATCCAGCGCAGCGACGAGGAATTGGCCAAGGGCGTCCCACCCATCAACTATCAAGTCGAGCGGCTCGTCGCCGAGCGCGCCGGGACCAGGCCCAAGGCCCAATGGTTTCGCCGTGGCTCAACCGCGCGGGACCGCTTTCCGCCGCTGCTATTGCGGGAAGATTGGCCGGATGAAGCTGCTCATCAGCTCTGCCAGCGTTACATACAGAGACAGTCGCCGCGCCTACTGATGTTGCATGGCCTCGCGCATGACAACCGCCTCCGGCTGGAACAGGCGGCACGCGCAAACGTCAGGGAAGTGGCGCGGTTTCACGCCATGTATCCCGAGGTCGCCGATCCCGAACTGATGAACGCGATGCGCGTGGAAGCGCGCATGCGCAGCCTGACCGACGACGAGCCGGCCATCAACAGCCGACGCGACGGTGTGCTGTATCTATGAGCTAGCCGCAGCGCCATGCGGCGCCAGCCGCGGTCAGGTTGAAGGCGATCGTCCCCCCTCCTGCCGCCTGTCCCAGACGTCCTTCTTCTCAAGGATTCGGCTTAATCACCTTAGCCACGGCATGGCCGCACAGGATGCGCGGGCAGAATACGAAGATATCAGTCCCTGGGTTGCTGTGGAAAGACCACGACCGGCCCATCAGCGAGGAGCTCTCGGATACGCCAAGGCCGACCCTCGGGGTCCAGCTCGACCAGCCCGATACCGCTACCATTCAGCAAGCGGCGACCGCTTGCGACACCCTCCGGCTTGCGTGGCTGGATACGCAGGCGCCGTCGACGCGTGAAGTAGTTCAACGGGGAGCGAGGGGCGTAGAGCCAGCGATCGAGCAGATCGAGCACGGCCAATAATCGCGCTGGAAAGGCATTGCGCACACCGCTGCTGCAGATCTGCCAGACCTCGGGTCCGCGAGCACGGCCGCGCAGCTCAACATCGTAGACGAAGGAGTAATGCACGTCGCCAGACAGGATGACAAAGTGCTCCGGCGTCTGCGGATGTCGAAAGATATTCAACAGCGTGTGCGCCGCACCCGGATGCGCCATCCAATTCTCGGCGTCGACCATCAGCGGATAGCCGAGCCAGGTGAAGACCCGTTGGATGGCCTCGATCAGCTTGACCCCGAAGATCGGTGCCGGCGAGACCAAGAGCACCGCGGGCAGACCGCGCAGACATTGCTGCAAGTCGGTCAGCGCCTCCCAGTCCAGCAGGCCGGAGGGTTTGCTGGCCATGGACTCCGAGCGCCAGCGATGGGTCCTGCTGTCGATGACCACCAGCGGCGGTGTCGTCGGCCACTGATAATGCCACTCGCCGAAGCGCAACAACCGTTGCACACAGGTCTCATGATCAGCGCCACCAGGCTGCGTCAGGCCGCGCTGGAGAAGCCCCAGCAGCTCTTCGCCAAAGGCCTCCGGTCGATTGCCCCAGCCCTGATTGATCAGATAGCCGATGAGCGCATTGCCGATCACTCGCCGCGAGAGGCCATGGTCGTAGGCCACCTCCTCCCAGGCCCGACTGAGATTCCAGTCATCGGTGACGTCGTGATCATCGAAGATCATCGCCACAGGAAGATGAGCCAGCAGCCTGCGCACGGCCGGCAACGCAGCAACGAAGGACTCGAGGATCGCGCGCTCCTGATCGAACTGGACCCGTCTCGCCGCGTCAAGATTCGGTGGTGGATCGAGGTTGAGCCCTCGCCAAGGCGCTGGAGACCACACCAGCAGGTACATTGCCAGCATTTCACCTAAGGTCATCAGGTGGTTATGGGCGTTAGCGCTGGTGAAGATCGGCTTCTCGACGCCGCCGAACAGGACCTCGAGCAACGCGGCATTCTGGCGCTGGCGAGGCAGTAACCGCTCGCGTCGGTAGTAGCCATCCGGGTGCGCGTAGAGCGAGCGTGCATCGACCACCCCGCTCTGGGCAAGATCCGGCAGCGGCTCTTCCGGCAGACCCAGGCGCTCGATCAGCTGATGGATGGCCCGCAGCATCGGACCGGCGACATCGTCCATGTAGACCTGATCACCCGAGAGCACCAGGAGCGATGGCCATTCTGGCAGCACAGCTGGATCGACGGTGGTCGCCGCTGGACCTGTGCGGTCAGTCGACCCAGCGAGCAGATCCGCCAGCAACTGATCCGCCCGCGCCAGTCCATCACCCCCGGGATGATGGGGCTTGCGGCAGGAGCCATGGAACAGCGAGCGTACTCGGCCGGGAACCCTGAAGCCGAGCCATGATTGACCGGGATAGCAGAGATCAGGCGCCCAGTCGCTGAACTCATGCCAGCGCTGCGCAGCGTCCGCAAGCGGCGCAAGCGCCAATCGATAGCCGACCCAAGTATCGAGCGGTAGGTCCTCCGGCAGCGCCAGATCGATCAGCAGATAGTGCAGTGCGGTGCCAGCGCTGAGCAACTGATAGGCTGGGTCACCAGGCTCAATCTGATGTGTCTGTGCTCGTGGCGAGCCAGCGTCAAGCTCAGAGGTCGACTCGGTACGCAGCTCCAGTCGCACGCGCACCGGCTCGCGCACCGCGAGCCAGAGACTGAGCCGGTCGCTGAGCACACGGCGCAGGATGGGCCCAGCCCAGACCAGCGGTCGTTCGATGGCATCAGGCATGATCGGCGCTTGTCAGAGGGGCGTCGACTTAGCGAATCCGTACCGGCTTGAGACCCTAGCTAGCTAGGCACCGGCCGCATAGCGCATCCAGCGCTCGGCAGCCGGGCCCGGTGGGCGATAGGCCGCGAAAGGGGCCAGGTCCAAGATCCTCGCGAACGCTCTATCGTCAAGGCTTGTTGACCACCGCGCAATTCACCAGATACAGACTGCTGAATTCGGGAGCTGTCTCAGAAACGAAGCCCTTTCCATTGGACGCCTTGTAACTCAAGGTCCAAGGCATCCAACCTTCGTTGACCCCCTGAATATTCACGACATCAGAATCAGGCATGAAACCGATTCGGTCTATCCGCACCACGACGCCCTTTTCATCTCTTCCCTTAAGCCGAGCGACCCTGTTTAACAAGTCTAGCTCATAGAAGGTTGGACTATCGCCGGACACGTCGGCTAACACAGCATCGCCGTCCGTGCAATCAGAGCGCTCCCAGGTGCAGCCCAGCACATGGTCAACGGTGCAGCGGACCATCCCGGTCAAGGCCGGTAATCTTGCCTCGTCATCTCCTTTATTGTCCTGTGCATGCGAGCCATCAACCGCCATCGCCGTCATTGGAACGCCAAGCATCAGGACAGGGAGAATCGTGCGTAGTGTCATATTGATGTTCATCATCGAGTTGCCCGAAGCAAGCGAAAACGAATCTGGTCAGACAAGTCAGTTTCAACACCCCAATCAAGGGGCCTTACTGATCGCAATTTGAGCTTGTCTGGGCGGGTAGCTGCGGGATGATCAATGGTTCATCATCCTGATCATCTAACGAATAAAGCACATCACTGGCTGCTGATGGACAGCAGAGCGGGTCAGTCGCTTTGTAGCGACTGAATGTGGCTGCAGGAATCATCGCGCTGGACGAAGAGTCACCTTTCGCAACCGCAGGATCCTGGACAAATTGAATGGTATCAAGTACGCCGTCGGTGCGCGAGTCCATGAGTGTGGGAGACAGCGAGCCAGCAAATTGACCACCGGAAAAGACAAATCCCTGATATTGATTGGGTCGACACATACCATCAACGGCTGCCATACCCGTGATAACGGTTAGCCCTCCGAATACATGGGCCTGGCCAAACAAGACCCAGCCAGCCTCTTGCAACAGCTTATCTTCCGGTAGGGTTCCAGGACGCACCAACGATTTGCAACGCTCGAAATACTCTGTCTCTTCGGGTGAGGATGCCAGGACGACAGGACCGTCAGGACGAGTCGCATCGGTCCACCAGTTGTGGGTCGCCTCGGCGGAGGGAGATGTCGGGGCGGGAGATCGAGGAATCGAGGCGCCTGCCTGATTCCAGTTTGGCGTCTTCTTGTCTAGCCAGGAGCCGTTGGCTGCCGTTTGAGCGAGCAACCGATTGGTTTCGACATCTGCTAGAGCCAAGCTCAGAGCGGCCAAAGCCATGACGGCGAGCGTCGAGACTCTCATGATGTCCCCTCGGAATGGAAAAGGATGATTCTGTAGACTCGATCAACGCCACTCGCTGGAGGTCGACAGCAAGGATGGCACTGATGCTCGCTCAAGAGCAACGCCGAACGGTCCACTTGCATTGCTCGGTTCCACAGAGGCGCCGCCGGCGCTATATCCAGCACAGCCCATCTTTGCAACCGATCCTGGCGCTTCACAGCCTCCGCACACGGCAGCTTGCTTCCTAGGAGCAGGAACAAGACGTTGGACGCCGGTCGGGTCCAGACCGTCCAATCTGAGAATCTTAACCGCAGAGCAGCCAGTTTTCGACCGCGACAGTGTTTGGCGGCCAGATTCTTCGGCTGGCATCGGCCAACACGTCCTCGAGCAGCCGGCCGAGCCGGTCGGAATCGCGTTGGGCCAGTTTGAGCCTGTTGCTCGCGGCATCGCGTTCTTGTACCAGACCGAACAAGACGGCACGGGCCTTCAGTGCGTTGGAACGCTCATGATCAAGCAGGAGCCACTGGGACATGGGGCCGCACCCTCGCGGCAGATAGTCCGCCGCGCCAAGGTCCATCAGGTCTAGGTCACCGGCATCGACACCGATGCGCGGTGGGTCCATTTGCGCAACAGCGCCGAGACCAGCCACATCGCCCACAACCATCTGGGACTGGCCTGCGGCAGCCGCGCGAATCTTCAGGTGATCCCGGACATGGCCGAGCACAGGCTGCCGCTGAAGACGGTGGGCGATGCGCTCCAGCGGTCAAGCGTAGGTGTTGACCTGGGTGCCAAGGTGGCCCTCAGAGGCGAGGTTAGAACCGGATTCTGACCCAGACCCCGTCGATGCAGACTCCATCAACGCAGTCACTTGCTGAGCTTGATTATCGAGTGCTTCCCGAAAGATCTGCATCTGAGCCTGTTGCGCCGTCTGCGCTTGGTTCATGTACAACGATGCACTAACGGCAGTGTTGACGGACGCGTCCATAAAGAGACCCCCTTAAATTTCAACGGATAAGATGAGGATAGCAGAAGATCACGAAACACGTAGAAGCCGAATATGACGTAGTTCACGAATTGGCATAGGGACCAACTCCGACTGCAGGTCTTATGCTGCTACGGCTGGCCTCGACAACGCGCTGGCGGAAGGAGGGCAGGCGCACCGTGGCCAGCCACATCCCGCGTGGGCTAGGATGATTGAAGCTCTTCCTCGCGTGGCTCCTGACCCAGCTACTACATCTTTAACCTTCGGAGATGACCGACATGTCGGATCGCCAGCGCCGCCTCCTCGGCCTCCTACTCCTGAGCATTGGGCTCGGTATCGCCTCTTCGCAAGCAATGCTGGCCTCCTGCAGCGGCTCGGCGGTGGCCGCTTCAGTCAGGGCTTCGGGGCGTTGAGGGCACCGCGATGAAACGTCTGCTGCTTCTCGTCTTCCTGGTCATCATCGTCGCAGTCCTCATCTTGCTGTGGCGCCGCCTGCGCGGATCGACCAAGATCGATCCCGGAGGATCGCGAGCGATCTTCAATCAGCCAGACTGGCCCCTATTCGTGTTGCCGCTACCCGCAGCCATCGCGGTGCTGCTCGCGCTCATCGGCGGACATCTCGGGATGCTGATCGGCGATCTGATCGGCTACGGTTTGATGCTGGCTGGTGCATTGCTGGTCCGGCTGGGACTCTCCGAGCAGCAGCCTGCGGTCGCGGACCCGCTCTGGCGGCGTCTGTCGCCGAAGACCTCAGGCGCCTTGCTCCTTGCGCTCGGCAGCGGGATCACGGCCTGGCTCGGGGCCGGGCACCATCCGGGTATCGCCCTGACCTTTGGGCTGCTGACACTGCTGGGCTTTCACCTTGTGTATGGCCTCGATCTCTCCTTCCAGACCCGGCTGCGCCGTCGGTCTGGCTTGGGCGCGTCGGGCTCGGCATCGCTGCGTGATGCCGCTCGGGTCATTGAGGCCATCGAGCAAGCACGTCTTGCGATCCCCCAGTCGGAGCTGAGCACACGGCTTGCCGAGATCACGGCGCTGGCGCAACAGATCCTGGAGCGTGTCGAGGATGATCCGCGTGATCTGTGGCGGGCGCGCAAGTTCCTAGTGGTCTACCTAGAGGGCGTGCAGCGCATCGTCGAGGGCTATGCCAAGACCCACGGGCAGGTCGCCGCGCCCGAGCTAGAACAACGCTTCCGCAAGGCCTTGGAGACGGTCGAGACGGCCTTTCGCGAACAGCACCAGGTGCTGCTGGAGCGTGATGTCGAAGACCTCGATGTCCAGATTGAGGTGCTGACCCAGCAGCTGGCAAGAGAGGGTATGCTCTAGGGGTCCGCTGGGTCCACGGATGGCGTTCTTGACCGTCTGCTCCTAGGATCAAATGCGTGAGCAGCGATGCGCGAAGCCGGCGCCCTCCACCACTGTCTCGCCAATCTGAAACCGCAGGCCTAGAGCGCAGCCTGCTAGAATCCCGAACTTCGCCTGCGACCGGAGTCGACTGCGTTGATCGAGATCGAATACATCGTCAAAGACAAGCACGGGATGGAACGATTGCGGACCGCCGACAAGAAAGCCGCCGATGCCTATGACAAGGCACTGGAGATCGCCGACCGGCTCGCGCAGCTGCTGCGAGATGATCAGGTGCTGCCCGAGCTACCGGATGTCGACCTTGAGGAACTGACCATCTATCTGGCGCGCAACGCCCGCAACATTGAGCGGGTGCTCAAGGGCAAGGAGCCCGAGCCGACGCCGTCGTCCGGGGAGCGAGAGGATCATCCCAAGCCGACTATCGACAAGCCTGCCGGCGAGAACAACAGCAAGGTGACTGACCTGAAGCGCGCGATATAGGCGCTAGGCGCTAGGAAACGATGGAATGGGGGCACTGACATTGACCAACGAGAAGCCGTTCCCCTTAGCGATCGAGGCCCCGAACACCAAGGTGATCGCGCTCACCGCGGAGATGCTGGCCAAGACGTCCAACCTGGCGCGTCAAAGCCCGCGCGGGCGCATTATTCAACGCCTGCACAAGGACGATGACGCGCCGCTGCACCGGATGCTCAATGGGATGCAGCCCGGCAGCTACGCGCGACCACATCGCCACTGCACGCCGCCTAAGGCCGAGTCCTTCATCGTGCTGAGTGGAGCCCTGCGCTTCGTCGCATTCGATGATGGCGGCAACATCGTCCAGTGGCTCGACCTGCGCCCCGGGAGCGCGACCTTTGGTGTGGATATCGAGCCCGACGTCTGGCACGCGCTGATCGTCCTGGAGCCCGACACCATCCTCTTCGAGGTCAAGAACGGCCCCTATTCGCCAGCATCGGACAAGGATTTTGCGGCTTGGTCTCCGGCGGAGGGCACTCCCGAGGCAGAGCAGTTTCTCGGTGAGCTGATCGAAAAGACGGGCGGAATGCCCTGAGCCCGTCAGCGAACGATGTCTACTACCAACCTCACAGGGTGCCTCACAGATGACGGTCTTCGTACGCTCATGGTCTCTATTTCGCAGCGCATTGGCGGTACTCAGCGCTGAAAAGGGCTTCATCCTCTATCCACTGCTGGCCGGAATCGGCATCCTGATCTTCTCGGCATTGATTCTGGGCGGGGGCGCTTGGCTGGTGCTTAGCCACCCCGAGTTGGAACAGTTGGTGTCGCAGCTGGATCAGCAGAATCAAGCGGGCGATGCGCCCTGGTGGGCCTATGCCGCCGGCGCACTGCTGCTGTGGCTATTTTTGTTAGTCACCAGCTTCATCACCAACTTTTTCCTAACCGCCTTGGTAGGCGGCACCCTGGAGCGACTACGTGGCGGTGACCCGACCTTTGGCGATGGCTTGGCACTAGCGCGCCAACGGGCGGGCGTCATCCTCGGCTATTCAACCGTCGCCGCAACCGTTGGCCTCGTGCTCTCCTTGCTGCGCGGCCGTGAGCAGCAGCCTGGCATTGGCCTCTTGCTCGCCAGTCTGGGTGGCTTCGCTTGGAGCGTGGCAACCTTCTTGGTGATTCCGGTCTTGGCGGCGAAGAACATCGGTCCGATCGCGGCGATCAAGGAGAGTGTCGAGCTACTCAAGCGCACCTGGGGCGAGCAGCTCAGTGTGAATGTGGGGCTTGGCGTCATCATCGGCTTACCGAT
>NZ_JBUDPI010000114.1:0-10123 GCF_054919635.1 Halochromatium sp.
TCTGATGGGCGATATCAGGGACTGGCCCCAGGTACATGCGGGCGCAGCCGAAGACCTCGACCATGCCATGGCGTTGCACTAGCGCGAGCGCGGCAGGATTGTTCTCGGGGGCGTCGATGAAGACCGGCTCATCGCCGGCAAAGGCCGAAAGCGCGGCAAACAGGTTTTGCGCCGCCTCCGCATCATCGGCGAACAGTGGTCCGATCTTGTAGCCTTCGATGCAGCGTCGCGCGACGCCATAGCCACTCAGCTCACCGTCACGCAACAGGCCGAGCGCGAGTCCGTCTTGCTGCGTAATCCAACCTTTGAGGAAGCCCGGCCGTGATGCCGGAAAGCAGGTCCGGTCATAGGCGAGGAGGTCGTCGAAGGGCAGTTCGGTAAGCGGCATCAGGACGCTGCTGTGGGCATCGGTCTGCTCCTGCTCCGAGGCCATCGAGCCAGCGCTGCCATCTTGGAACGTATTTGCCGTTTGCGTGCTTAGCTGGGCGCCTCGCTCGCCGCGAAAGCGGATGTTGCGGTGGGAGAAGACGAAGCCTCCACGGGCATAGTAGTCCTGCATGGTGAAGACGCCATCGAGCCCGATGCTGGCACCAGGCTGGAGGCGCGCGAGCAGCCGCGCGCGACGAGCGTGCCAGATCTGGTTGCCGAGGCCGCGGCCGCGGAATCCGGGTCGGACGATGAAGAAGCCCATGAAGCCGAACTCGGCTGCATAGGAGGTGATGGCGCCGCCGCCGATCAGCTCACCCTCGAGCTCGGCGGCAATGAATGCATCGGGGTCGGTCGCCCAGAACAGTTCGGCATCGTGTCGCCCGGGGTTCCAGCCTTCGCGCGCTGCCCAGTGGACCAGCTCGTTGACCTCGGCGTGGGTCATCTGGCGAATCTCTAGCTCAGTGGTCATGGCGTAACCTGACTCTCACTTCGTGTTGTATGGACGCTTCGTTGTTATCGATGTGCTGGGACTTGGGCCAGCTAAAGGGCGTGCGCAGAGCACGCTTGGCGCGCGTAACAGACCGGTAGGCTGGGCTCATCGCACTAAGGTGGCGACTGCATCAACCTGCTGCAGACGTTGATCAAGAAGCCGGCGGTGATGATCGGTTTCCAGTCGTTGATCCTCCTGCGCGGCCCAGGCTTGCTTGTCGACATAATGCGCGCGCGCAGCCTCGAGGTCATCTCGCGTCTTGGCGAGCCTGCTTGGGCGGATCTCCGCATTTGGCGTGTCGCCGTTGGTGATCACCTCAGTGCTCGGAGATGCCGTTGGCCAAGCCGGGTCGCTGACCGGCAAGCCGAGCGCTTGGCGTGCCCGTGCCAGATGCAGATCCCCGCGCATCCATGGGTCATCACCAATGCCCGGGTAGTCGAGCCAGGTCTCGACGCTGAGCCAGTCGCCTTCGCGTAGCAGCACATGCATCGCATCACGGGCATAGTCGGCCTGATGACCGTCAATCTCCTCGAGCCAGCTCAGGACACGGCGTGCCGTCGCTGCCGCGCCACCCCGGGCACCGGGTGGCTCGGCGATCCCAGCCCGATAGCAGAGCAGACGTGCCTGCTCGGCACGCAGCCGATCGCCCTCGACCAGTTTTTGCGCGGCGTCGATCTGACGACAGCAATCGCTCAGCGTCCTCGCATCGCCCAGCATGAAGCTCGCCTCGGCAAGCTTGATCAGGTAAGAGGCGAGGGTGAAACGGGGCGAGCCGGTATCGCCGCGCTGGTGCTCATAGGCATCACGATAGTGCTGCAGCGCTGCTTGCCAGTCGCCTCTTCGGGCGGCGAGCTCGCCTTCGCTGAGGTCAAGCATGTGGCGCGAGCGCTGTTGATCATGGCGTTGCAAGTGGCTGTGACCCTGCGCGATTAGCGCCCGTGCCTGCGCGAGCGGACGCTCGAGGATCGCGATACTCAGCAGAGTGGAGAGGGCGTTGAAGACATCACCTGGGTCGGCCGGTGGCTCGGCTGTAGCGGCGCGGCTGAGCGCTGCCACGGCTCGCTCGGTCTCCTTGCGCTGCCAGTGGCTCTCGCCGAGCCAAACCAGCATTAGGGTCTGGGTCTTGATGTCTTGGCTGGCCTCGGCCAGCTGCAGGCCCTTCGTCGCTAGCTCGGTACAAGCGCCATAGTCGCGGGCACGATAGGCGTCGCTAAAACGGCGTCGAATCTGGTTCAGCTCGGTCTCGCTCATCGGGGCTCGTGATCGTTCTTGGATGACGCATGCTATACCCGTCAAGCTCATGCTGTCGTCTTGCGCAGTTCCGCCGGGGTCGTATCTGTGAGACCCTTTTATGGCAAAGGATCGATGGTCTGGCGCGATGCCAGCCCGGCCTAGCTGTTGTTGTCAGGAGGTTTGATGTCGTTGTCGGCCGCGGCATTCGCCGCAGCGCTTGCGTGGCGGTTGCTGGTCTTCGCCTTGCTGTGGTGGCTGTTGACCACCGGTCAGCAGGCCGCTGTGCTGTTTGGTGCCCCCTTTGTGTTCGCCGCTGCGCTGCTCAGTACCCTGTCGCGGTTTCGCGCGCACCCGACCACAGACGCCTTGCACCCGGTGGCACCGCTGGCCTTGCTGCGGCTGATCGCCTTCTTTCTCTGGAATTCGCTGCTGGGTGGGATCGATGTGGCGCTGCGGGCCTTCAGACGGCCATTGCCACTGACACCGGATCTGATCGACTATCCGCTACGCCTGCCGCCAGGGCCAGCCACCGTCCTGATGTCCGGCCTGGTCAGCCTGATGCCGGGCACACTGGCCGTGATCTGCGAGGGGCACTTGCGGGTGCATGTGCTCGATCGGCGTGGCCATTGGCATCGTGACCTCGAACGCCTCGAGCAGCGCATCGGCGCGGTCTATCGGCTGCCTGGTTTTTGACGGACAGACAACTTAATCGATGCAAACGCCTTGATGCAGACGCTGTATTTTGCCCTGATCCTGTTCCTGCTGCTAACCCTTGTCGCTGGCCTGTGGCGCATCCGTCGGGGGCCGACCGCTGCGGATCGCATGCTGGCAGCTCAGCTGTTCGGTACCACCGCAACAGCGGTGCTGCTATTGCTCGCCGAGGTCTCCGGCGAGCCGGCACTGCGCGATGTGGCGCTGGTGCTGGCGCTGCTCGCGGCGATCACGGTGACGGCCTTTACCCACCGCTCGCGCATGGTGACCTCGGCCGAGGAAGCGGTCGTGCAAGCGGCGGATAGCACCGAGGTAGTCGGTGCCGAGCCTATGTCAGCCGGGGCGCTTGTCGGCAATGCCGTTCATGGCAAGCGCAATGCGAGCGAGACACCTGCAGAGGAGAACGGGCAGGGTGAGGAGCCATCAGCGGGAGGCCAGCATGCTCGTTAGTCTATCGGCGTTCTTGCTGGTCTCAGGCGCGGTCTTCTTTCTCGCCGGAACCCTAGGTCTGTTGCGCTTCCCGGATGTCTACACCCGGCTGCATGCGTTGACCAAGGCCGATAATCTGGGCCTTGGACTGATGGTGCTGGGGCTGATGCTGCAGGCCGAATCACTCGCTGCGGCCGGCAAGCTGCTCTTCATCTGGCTGTTGCTGCTCGCTGCCTCAGCCACCGCTGGGCAATTGGTCGCGAGCTGGGCGCAGGCCAAGGGGATCAAGCCATGGCGTGGTTGAGCCTACTGCCGGTAGCGATCGATCTACTGCTGGCATTGACCCTGCTGTGGCTGGCCTGGCGTGCGCTGAACAGTCCGGATCTGTTTCGCGCCGTGGTCTTGTTCATCGCCCTCGGACTGGTGCTAGGTCTGGTCTGGGTGCGGCTGGATGCGATTGATATCGCGCTTGCCGAGATCGCCCTTGGCGCGGGTGTCACCGGTGCCTTGCTGCTCGCCGCGCTGGCGAAATTGCACTCGAGCGAGCCGGAGACCACGGCTGCGGCAAGAGAGCAGCCTGCTGCTCGACAGGCCTGTCAGCTGATGCTCGCCGAGGGCAGTGACGAGCGCGAGCAGGAACGCAAGCACGAACGCAAGCCCAGGCCCGATTCCGAGCTTGAGCCGAGGACCCGTCGTGCCAGCGCAGCCATCGAGGAAGAGCGCGGTGTGGCACCGGTCAGCCTGCGGCTGTTGATCGCCTTGATGCTGCTCGTTCCCTTAGCCGGTCTCGCCGTTGCGGTTTGGCAGCTATGGTTGCCATCGCCTGGGCTCAGCCATCTGGTCGAGGCACGGCTCGACGAGTCCGGCGTTACCTATCCGGTTACGGCCGTGCTACTCAACTTTCGCGGCTACGATACCTTGCTCGAGCTGGCGGTGCTGCTGCTGGCGCTGATCGGGGTTTGGTCGTTGTCGACGGCACCACACCTGGCCGATGAGGAGCCGGAGCCGGCGCTTGCGGCACTCAGCCGGCTGCTGGCGCCGATGATGATCCTGGTTGCGGCCTATCTCGTGTGGGTCGGTGCCTATGCACCTGGCGGGGCCTTCCAGGCCGGCTCGGTGCTCGGTGCCGCTGGGGTGCTATTGCGGCTGAGCGGTTGGCGGATGCCGCCGAGCTCGACTGGCTGGCCCTTGCGGTTGGCACTGGTGCTCGGCGTCTTGGTCTTCACGCTCATTGGCCTGGCCGTGATCGGCTTCGGCCAGCCGCTGCTCGCTTATCCGTCCGGCTGGGCAAAGCCTGCGATCCTCAGTATCGAGCTGGCGGCCACGCTCTCAATCGGCGCCATTCTGGCGGCTCTATTCATTGGTGGTCGGCCATGATCTCGGTGCTGGTGTTTGCGTTGGCCGGTGTCGGACTGATCGTGCTCGGGCTCTATGCGCTGCTGGTGCAACGTCATCTGCTGCGCAAGGTCTTGGCCTTCAATGTCATCAGCAGCGGCGTATTCCTGCTCCTGGCCGGGCTGGCAAGGCGCGCGCCCGGTGCCGAGCCAGACCCGGTTCCCCAGGCGATGGTGCTGACCGGGATCGTGGTTGCGGTGGCAGCAACCGCGCTGGCGCTGGCGATGATCCAAGCACTGCGTGCGGCAACCGGTCGCACCTGGCTCGACGACGGCGGCGGGGACTAGCAGGATGCCGATGCTGTTCTTGAGCGGCGCTGACTGGGCCGCTGCGCTGGTGTTCGTGCCGCTGCTGGCTGCCTTGGCCTGCTTTCTCGTGCCCCGTGCTGCCGGCTGGCTGGGGCTCTCTGCGGCGGTGCTGGTCCTGCTCGCGACCCTGGGCTTGGTGCAGAGCCTGCTCAGCGAGGGGCCGCTGCGGGTGATGGTCGGCGGCTGGGGAGCACCGCTCGGCATCGATCTCTGGGCTGATGGGCTGAGCGCGGCGCTGCTGTTGATGACGGCCTTGGTCGGCCTTGGTGTCAGCGCCTTCGCGGCCTCGTACTTTGCCGAGCATCCAGAGCAGCGGCGTTGGTTTTGGCCGCTCTGGCTGTTGTTGTGGACAGCGCTGAACGGGCTCTATCTGTCGGCGGATCTGTTCAATCTTTACGTGATGTTCGAGGTGCTCGGGCTATCGGCCGCGGCACTGACCGCGCTCAGTGGCAGCGCGACGGCGCTGAATGCAGCCATGCGCTATCTGCTCGTCAGCTTGGTTGGCTCGATCGCCTATCTGCTCGGCGTGGCCTTGCTCTACCACGGCTATGGCACTGTGGATATCGGGTTACTGGCCGAGCGCATCGGCGCCAGCGCGGTCACCTCAGCCGCGCTGCTGGTGATGGTGGCGGGGCTGTTGTTGAAGACGGCCCTGTTTCCATTCCATTTCTGGCTGCCGCCGGCGCACGCGAGCGCCCCGGCACCGGTCAGCGCTCTGCTCTCGGCGTTGGTCATCAAGGGGTCGTTCTATCTGCTGCTGCGTCTGTGGCTGGACCTGTTTGGCGGGCTTGCCGGGCCGCTGCCAGCGCTGCTACCGGAGCTGCTGGGACTGCTTGGCGCCGCCGCGGTGCTCTGGGGCTCGGCGCAGGCATTGCGCCAGCGCCGGCTGAAGCTGCTCATTGCCTACTCGACCGTGGCGCAGATCGGCTATCTATTCTTGGCGTTTCCGCTCTCAAGCGCCGCAATGGACAACGGCTCGGCCTTGGCCCAGGTCGCCTGGCAGGCTGCGCTCTACCTCGCCTTGGCGCACGGCTTGGCCAAGGCGGCCATGTTTCTCAGCGCTGGCAGCCTGCTGCGCTTTGCCGGCCATGACCGTATCGCCGATCTCGACCGCTCGGTCCATCGGCTGCCTCTAACCCTAACCGCCTTCGTGCTCGGTGGTGTCAGCATCATGGGACTGCCGCCGAGTGGGGGCTTCATCGGCAAATGGCTGTTACTCGAGGCGGCCTTCAGCCAGGGCCGCTGGGGGCTGGCCTTGGTGGTGCTGGTGGGCGGGGTGCTGGCTGCCGGTTATGTGTTCAAGGTGGTCGGCTACGCCTTCACCCCGACCAAGATCGCTCAAGAGGGCGAGGTGGTGCCGCGGGCGATGCAATGGAGTGCGCTGCTGTTGGCCTTCGGTGCCATCCTGCTGGGCTTTGCCGCGCCCTGGCTCTGGCCGCTGCTCGAGGTTGGTGAGCCGTTCGCGGGGGCAGTCGCAACCCAGAATGACCTGGCAGTTGCAGAGCTTGCGTCGGTTTCGGGAGCGGTAATGGCGGCGCTTGGGAGCGGACCCACGCCATGATGCCAACCATCGATGCTGCGCTACCACCGAACGCCTGGCTGCCGCTGCTGGTGCTAGCCAGCTCGCTGCTGCCGGGGCTCGTGATCTTCTTCCTCGCCGAGCAACGCTACTGGACGCGCACGCTGCTCAATCTGACCGGCTCAGTGGTCAAGCTGCTGCTGGTCGGGGCGATGCTTTGGGGCGTGTTCCATCAGCAACAGTACGCGGCCAGCTTGCCGTTGCTGCCGGGGCTCGATCTGGTGCTGCGGGTCCGGCCCCTGTCGCTGCTGTTTCTGACCCTCTCGGCCGGGCTCTGGCTGCTCACCACCCTCTACGCGATCGGTTATCTGGAAGACTCGCCGAACCGTAGCCGCGTCTTCGGCTTCTTCAGTCTCTGTGTCACCGCAACCGTTGGCGTCGCGATGGCCGGGAATCTGCTGACCTTTCTGCTGTTCTTCGAGCTGCTGACGCTGACCACCTATCCGCTGGTGGTGCATCGTGGCACCGAGGCTGCACGGCGCGCCGGACAGGTCTATCTCGCGCATACGGTGGTGGCCGGCGCGCTGCTGCTGGCCGGCACCGTCTGGCTGTACACGCTCGCTGGGACCCTGACCTTTACCACCCGTGGCTTTGTCGCTGGCCTAGCCGAGAGCCATCGCTGGTCGCTGATCGCGATCTTCGTGCTGCTGATCATTGGGGTCGGTGTCAAAGCGGCGCTGGTGCCCCTGCATGGCTGGCTACCGAGGGCGATGGTGGCACCAGCGCCGGTGAGCGCGCTGCTGCATGCGGTGGCGGTCGTCAAGGCCGGCGCCTTTGGCCTCGTGCTCATTGTCTATGACGTCTTCGGTGTCGAGGTCGCGGCCGAGCTGGGCGTCACTGGGCCGCTGGCGCTAGTGGCGGCCTTCACCATCCTCTATGGCTCGGTGCGTGCGCTCGCTCAGGACAACCTCAAGCGTCGGCTAGCATTCTCGACGGTCAGTCAGGTCTCCTACATCGTGCTCGGGGTCGCCATCGTCGGACCCTTGGCAACGGTTGGTGGTCTGGTCCATCTGGTGCATCAGGGCGTGATGAAGATCACGCTGTTCTTTTGCGCAGGCAATCTGGCCGAGACCCTGGGTATCCATGAGGTCAGCGAGATGAATGGCGTTGGCCGACGCATGCCCTGGACCATGCTTGCCTTCACCATCGGGGTCTTTGGCATGATCGGGCTGCCACCAGTGGCCGGCTTTATCAGCAAGTGGTATCTCGGCCTTGGGGGACTCGAGGCGGGCGTGCATTGGCCGCTGTTCGTGCTGGCCGGGAGTAGCCTGTTGAATGCTGCCTATTTCCTCCCGATCCTGCATCGGGCCTGGTTCTGCGAGCCGCCTGCGGCCTGGCCTGAGGAGCGTGACTTCGGAGCCAAGGAAACCGCCTGGCTGCTGTTGCTGCCGCCTTTGGTCACGGCTGCACTATCGCTGCTGATCGGGCTGTTCGCATCGATGCCCTTTACGCCCCTCGAATGGGCGCGGCTGATCGCCGAGCGTGAGTTCTATCAGCCATGAGCATCGTCTCACTGCTGGAGATCCTCGGTCAGTGGGCGCCCTTGCTGGTCTTGGCTGCGCCCCTGACGTTAGTGGGGCTGCTGTCGGTTCCAGGGTCGGCTGGGCTCGTCGGCGCGATGGCGCCTTGGGCGGCACTGCCGGCGTTGCTCGCTGGGCTTGGGGCGCCCCAGACAGAGCTGTTGCTCCCGCAGCTGATGCTCGGCAGCAGCCTGATGCTCGATCCCATAGGACGCCCCTTCTTGGTCTTATTGGCGCTGCTGTGGCTCATCGCCGGCTGGCTGACGGCTGACCGTCTATACCATCGCGGCCCGGCATTGCTCTTTCTGTTGGCGATGACTGGCAGCTTCGGACTGGCGGTAGCTGGCAACCTGGTCGTGCTCCTGCTCGCCTCGACGGTGAGTGGCTATGCACTCTATGGGCTTGCCGCCCGGCAGCCAGGGGCACGTGCCTTCGTGGTGGTGCTAGTGCTCAGCGATCTGTTGGTGTTCGAGCTGCTGTTGATGCTGGTGAAGGCTGGGGTGGGGCTGAGCCTTGCGCTCTCGGCGGTGCCCAGCGCCACGATCGGCGGGAGCCTAGTCTTGTTGCTGCTCACGCTGCTCGGTTTTGGCGCCAAAGCGGCGGTGTTCGGCCTGCACGCCTGGCTGCCGCGGATGCTGTCCGGTCCCGCAGTTGAGCTGAGTCCGATGTTGGTTGGCTTCGTGTTTGGTGCTGGCTTGCTGCCTTGGCTGAGGTTGCTAGCGCCAGGCGCGCTGTCCGATACCGAGACGAGCTTGCTGTTGTCCTCGCTCGCACTGGCCGGCACGGCGCTCGCGGTCCTGTTGGGGTTG
The DNA here is from genome assembly GCF_054919635.1 of Halochromatium sp. Lineage (NCBI taxonomy): Bacteria > Pseudomonadati > Pseudomonadota > Gammaproteobacteria > Chromatiales > Chromatiaceae > Halochromatium > Halochromatium sp. The sequence continues at coordinate 8,904 of NZ_JBUDPI010000114.1, forward strand.
CTGCAACGCGGTTTACGGGCCTTGCTCGGGTATTCGATCAGCGCGCTGAGCGGACTCTGGCTGCTGCTAGTGAGCCTGGCCGGGGGCGAGCTCGGTGCGCTGATGCCTGCGCCTGAAGCCGAAGGGCGCGCCTTGGCGATGGCGCTGGTCTTGGGGCAAGCCGGGCTGGCGCTGGCAGCGCTGTTGGTGCAGGGCGCGCGGCATTGGTCGCGTCGGTCTTGGCTCGACTGGCTACTGAACGGCTTTACCGTGCTCTTGTTGGCCGATGCGGTGCTAGGTCTGGCTGGCGTGTTGACCTTCGACATCGAAAACGGCTTCATCATCGCCGCTTGTGGCCTGTTCGGTTGCCTGATCGGCCCCATGCTAATGACATCGGTCTGCAGCACCGAACCTGAGACCCGGCTGCCTCCAAGTAGACCGCTGGTATTGGCCCTGCTCACAGGGGGTTGGGCCCTGCTGATCACCCACGGCTTCATGGTCGCACCGCCGTTGGTGCCGCTGGCGTTACCATTTTCGGCGTTATCGGCGCCGTCCTCTGTGTCCTGGGTCTCGGCGCCCTGGCTCTCTGTTCCAGTGGCAGCAGTGGCGCTGATCGCTGCGGCCATCGTCAGCGCATTGGTCGCGCCCTGGCTTGCGCGGTGGTTGCCAGCAGTACCACCAGGCGATCTCATGATCGTCGTCGTGCGGCGACTTTGGCGTCGCGTTCAATAAGGACTCGGATCAATAGGGGTTGGGCCTTATGCTCTGCGCGCTCGCCTTGATAGGATGCGATCAAGGCTCGCCTCGAGGCGCTAACCACGAGACGCTCGATGATTGACACAACCGACAAGACAGTGGACTGGCACGCGCTCGATACCGACGCGGTACTGCTGCGCGTCAACAGCACCGGAGACGGGCTCAAGCAGTCAGAGGCCGAGCGGCGACTCGCCGACTATGGGCCAAACAAGCTGCCTGAGGCCAAGCCGCGCAGCCCTTTGATGCGCTTCCTGGCGCAGTTCCATAACGTCTTGATCTACGTCCTGATCGTCGCCGGGGTGGTCACCGCGCTGTTGCAGCACTGGCTCGATGCGGGCGTCATCTTCGGCGTGGTGCTGATCAATGCCATTATCGGCTTCGTGCAGGAGGGCAAGGCCGAGGACGCGCTGGAGGCGATCCTCGGCATGTTGGCGCCGCGCGCCGCCGTAACCCGCGGCGGAAAGCGCGCCACCGTTCCGGCCGAA
>NZ_JBUDPI010000115.1:0-10039 GCF_054919635.1 Halochromatium sp.
TATCGCCGCAGCCTGCGCCACCAGTGCCCCCCAACGCAGCTGCTCAGCGCGCGCTTGTCCCTGCTCCAACGGCATCAGGATACGCAGACGGGCCTGGCCCCAGCGGTGGCGGTCGGCGAAAGCGCTCAAATCTGCCAGGCTGTTAACCAGTGGCAGGCGCCGATAGGTCAGGCTTAGGGTCGATGTCTGGGCATCGATCTGGGTCCAGAGCTCGGGTGCCTTGGGGTCCTCGCAGGTGCGCTCCTCGGTGTGCTGAGCGACCGCGAAGCTCAGCTGGTTATAGCCGCTCTGCAGCAGGTCCAGCGGCAAACGGATACGCGCCTCGCCCTCGGGCCTCTCAGGATCAAGCGCGAACTGAGCGATAATGAGCCCATTCAAGACCACGCGCAGCTGCGAGCGCGCTCGCACCAAACTGACGGAGTTGCGATACTGAAGCTTAAGCGTCAGCGCGCGCGGCTCCCAGCGCAGCGGCAATGGCAGGTTGATATCGGCCTGCGCCTGAGCGCCCTGCAACAGGATGCGCTCCCTGCCGGAAAGGAAGCTCGCCAGCGTCTGTTCGACCTCCTCGGCCCCCGGGTCGGGCGCTGGATCAGGCGCTTGTTGCTCCGAAGCGTCGCCTGTTCGGCTCGACCCAGGTTGATTCGGCAACGCTAGCGCGCTGCTGGGCGCATCACCGCGACTCGCCGCCGCGCCTGTGGCCGGATCTGGACCCTGCGCTAAGACGGCGAGCGGCAATGCGGCCGCGGCCATCGGTAACCATAGCGACCACAAGGCGCCTGGCCAATGCCATGAGCGGGATGACTGATGCAAGACGGGTTACCTCATCAAACAGAGCGACTGATCGGCTCGACCAGCGGTTGCACAGGCCTTCGGCGCGAGCGGCGAATAACACAGAGTAGATGCGCGAGCGCACGCCGAAGCACCAGGTCAAGCATGCTGCGGAAGGCGGGGACGATGCCAACACGCCGATTGCGCGCCAGTAGCATGGCGCGCCACTGGTCGCTGTTGCCATAGCCCAGACGCACAACAGCCGCCTTCTCTGCCGTGGTCAGCTGCCCTTCTGGGGTGGCGAAGCGGCAACCTAGACGCAGCGACCGCTCGTCGGTTTGCATGTCCACTAGCTCGACGCTAAGCTCCAGCGATTCGCCATCCGGCACCGTCATGCTGATGCGCGTCCATCGCAGCCCGGCCAGACGCTCGCGCTCGCTTGGGTCAAGCACCAGACCGACCCCTTCGACCGAGAGGTCGGACGTGCGACCAGCGATCCAGTCTCCGGCGCAGTACAGAGATGCTTGTACGGCAAAAGGAAAACGCGGTGTCACACGGCGCTGCTGGCGTTCCAGCAGAGCGCCGAGCGCACCAGCAAGCAGCAACAGGTTCAGCGAGGCCCAAAACAAGGTGACCAGATCAGTGACCAGACTGCCTGGCACTAGCGTCACGCGCAGGACCCCCGCCAAGATGCCCGCTAAGGTGAGTGCGAGCAGCCAGTAGATCGGCCGCACCAAAGGCGAGATAAAATCCTGCCCGGCGACCTCACCCTTGGCCGTCACGGCAAAATGCGGCGCGCGTGGCTTACGTATCACGGTGATAAGCGGCTTGATCAGGAAGAGGCTGAGTGCGGTCTCGTAGAACTCCGAAACAAAGCTCCAGCGCGCGTTACCGTAGAGGTAATCGATCAGGATCAGCACCCCGATCAGGTGCGGAATCATATAGGCGAGGAGCTCGATGAAATCGGCATCGAAGATGCCAAGCCCGAAAAACAGGTAGGCCAGCGGCGCGAACAAGAACACGAGACGCGCAAACGGGAACCACCAGAACAGCATGCTATTGAGGTAGCACAGCCGCTGCCACCAGCGCATACCCGCCGCTCGCAACGGATTCTTCAGCAGCAAGAGCTGAGTCATGCCCTGCGCCCAGCGCGCGCGCTGCGTCACTAAGGAGCTGAAGGTCTCGGGCTGCAGGCCGGCGATCATGGGCCGCCAGATATAGGCGCTATCATAGCCACGGCGGTGCAGCTCCAGGGCGGTCTCGGCATCCTCGGTGATGGTGTCTCCGGCTAGGCCGCCGACCTCGTCGAGACAGCTGCGCCGCAGGACCGCTGCCGAGCCACAGAAGAAGGAGGCATTCCAGAAATCCAGTCCGCGTTGGATGTTGGTATAGAACATCTCCTGCTCGCTCGGCATCTGCTGGAAGGTCGCGAGATTCTTTTCGATGGGGTCCGGGCTGAGAAAAAAATGCGGCGTCTGCACCAAGAACAGCTTAGGGTTGCGCAGAAACCAGCCAACCGTGTTGTGCAGGATGTCGCGAGTCGGCACGTGGTCCGCATCCAGAATCAGTACTAGATCACCCTGTATCTTCGGCAGCGCGTCGTTCAGATTGCCGGCCTTGGCCGAATGATTGCGCTCGCGCGTCAGATAACGCAGATTCAGGCGCTCGCAGAGCGCCATCAGTTGCCGATGGCGTTGCTGCGCCGCGCGGCGCCGCTCGGGGTCGCGCTGATGACGCTTCTCCAGCGTACCGCCATCGTCGAGTAGATAGATCGTCAGCTTCTCGCGCGGGTAATCGATGTTTCGCGCGCCCAGTAAGGTGGTCTCAAGCAGCTCTGCGCTTTCGTTATAGCTCGGGATCAGGACATCAACGCTCGGCCAGCAAGACTCATCATCGGGCAATGGGGCGACCGAGCGCGTCATCGGACGCAGCGACACAAAGACACCCAGTACCAGGATAGCGAAGGCAAAGACCTCGCCCAGGTAAAGCGCCAAGCCAAGGACAAAGTCCAACCCCGTATCTGTCGGCAGGGTATAGAGCAACCGCCACAGCAGATAGCGGGTGCTGATAAACAGCCCCAGCGTCAACAAAAGAAAGCGCAGCAGCAGCCCGAGATTGCTGACATAGAGCTGGCGCAGTGCCGCCGGCCGCAGACTCAGCATTGCCACCAGCAGCGCCGCCGCTAGGAGCAATTGGTCCCTTAGTGCCAGCGGCATGGCCGCCAGAGCAAGGAGCCCCAGCGACGTCAACGCGATCATGACCGCCCAGGCATGACCGCCGCTCAGCCCCGAGGGGTCAGCCCAGGCCTCTTCACGAGAGCACGAACGGATTTGGTTGGGCATGACGCAGATGATAAAGGCCCCAAATTGATGCCATGGACCATTCAGAGCGCAACGCTATCATACGAGGCGCAAACCGCGAAGCCGGGCCGGGTCAACGCGATAGCCGAATCTGACCAGCGGCGATTAACCCCCCGTCGAGACAGCTCGGACAGGAAAGTGAAGCGGAGGCTCAGCAGATTGGTTTGCTGAGTGGCGTTCGATGTACCGATAATCACCGCCATGGGCAAACGAGACTTCATGGGCGGATGGCGACCGAGCTTAGAACGGTTGCGGCTGCAGCTCGCGCGGCCCGACGCGCTGCTCGCACATGCCCTGCTCGGGCTCGTCACCGGCCTTGCAACGGGGATCGTCATCGTCGCCTTTCGTCTCGCCGTGGAAGGCACGCAAGCGCTGATGCTGCCCGAGCACGGCGAGAACTACGAGGCCATAGCCCCCGTTTGGCGCTTCGTGCTGCCACTGCTAGGCGCGGTGCTGATCGCGCTGCTGTTCCTGCGGTTCGCGAAAGGCATCTATGTGCTTGGCATCGCTCGAGTGCTAGAGCGCATGGAGTATCACCAGGGGCATATGAGCCTGCGCGGCTTCATGCTGCAGTTTTTTGGCGCCGCCATCGCCATCGTCAGCGGCCATTCGGTTGGCCGTGAGGGACCGCATGTCTATCTCGGCGCGGCCAGCGGCAGTCTGCTCGGGCAGTGGCTGAGCCTGCCGAACAACAGTATCCGTACCCTGGTCGCCTGCGGCACTGCGGCAGGCATCTCGGCCTCCTTCAATACGCCGCTGGCGGGCGTCATCTTTGCCCTCGAGGTGCTTGCTCTCGAATACAGCATCACCGGCTTCATCCCGATCATCCTGGCTGCGGTCAGTGCCAATGCCCTGTCGGTGTCGCTCTTCGGCAGTGCCCCGATCCTTGAGGTGCCCACCTTCTTGCTCACCGCGGTCTCAGACCTGCTACCGGTGCTGTTGATCGGCGTGTTCGCCGGCACGGTCTCAGCAGCCTATATCCAGCTCGTGCAGTCGATTGCGAGCGCCGGCAAGCAAATCGACTTCTTTCGGCGGATCATGCTCGCCGGTCTTGTCGCCGGCGTCTTCGGCATTTTCTCCCCTGAGGTCATGGGGCTCGGCTATGACTCGCTCGATGACCTGCTGACGCAAACCCTCCCCTGGACCTTCCTGCTCATCTTGCTGATCGCCAAGCTCTTGGCCACCACAGTCAGCGTCGGCCTTGGCATCCCAGGTGGCACCATCGGCCCTGCGCTCTTCATGGGAGCGACACTCGGTCATCTAAGCGGCGTGACGGCCGCAGCGGTGCTCGGCACCGATATCAACCACGCGAGCTTCTACGCCTTGCTCGGGATGGGAGCGATGATGGGTGCCAGCTTGCAAGCGCCGCTTGCAGCGCTGACGGCCGTGGTCGAGCTGACCCACAGCCCTGGTGTGATCATGCCCGGCATGCTCACCATCATCCTCGCCGCAGTCACCAGTAAGCAGCTGTTCAAGAAGGACTCCTTGTTCGTGACCATGCTCAGGGCCAACGGCTTGGATTATCGATCCAATCCGGTGGTTGCCCTGCTGCGGCGCAGTGGTGTGGCGAGCATCATGAACACCCGCTTCACGCGCCAGCAGCCCCAGATCAGCCGCGAACAGGCCCAGCGTTTAATGAGCGAGAAGCCCGAGTGGATCATCGTCGACTATGATGGAAAGCCGGCCTTTGCGATGCCCGGCATCGCAATCGCCAGCCATCTCTCGCAAGACGCGGATGCAGAGGAGATCGACCTGCTCGAGATCCCGGCAGACCGCTTCGAGCTGGCTGCTGTGCACCTACAGGCAACGCTGCAAGAGGCCTTAGACATCCTCAATCGCGAGGGCGTCGAAGCACTCTATGTCACCCGACCGATCGCACCAGGGATCAACCACATCTATGGTGTGCTGACCCGTGGCCGGATCGAGTCGGCCTACCAGTACTGAGACCAAGCAACGGTCAATCATCTTCTTCCCGACTTGAGCACCACTGAAGGCGATTATCGGCAAGAAGACAGTAGACAGTGATCAAGTAGTGGCATCAAGAGGTCGAGCGGTTGCTGGCCGATGAAGAGCCCGCCAACCCGCGCTCGGCAACCTGATAACCGACATCGATCAACTCGCTCGCGCGATGGAATTCATGCGCTTGGCAGGTATTGCGCGGCACCTCGAGCAACACATCCGGCGCATAAGCGGCGAGCTTCATCGCCGCAATCGCGTTCTGCATGGTCTCGAACGATTGGCTGATCAGCTCGAAGAGACCGAGCTCCTCGGCCTCTTCGTCATCTGATCTTAGGTTGTTGCCGATGCTGTCCAAGAAATCGAGGATGCGACCGCGCAGATCGTCGCGGCCCTCGGGGTGCTTACGGCTTTCAGGCTCCTCCGCGCCCTCCATCTGCGATGTCGGCACCGGGGTCTTCGCCTTGCCGTCGTCTTCAGGATCACCATTGAGGTTCACGGCAATCGTCAGATCTGTGATGTCGCGAAAGGTTGGCGCGATCGGCACCGGATTCAGCAGTCCGCCATCAACCAAGGTCAGGCCCAGATAGGGATGCGGTGTAAACAGCGTCGGTACCGCAATCGACGCGCGGATGGCATCGAACAGCGGCCCTTTGGTGATCCAAATCTCGCGTTGGCGCTCGATGTCCGTCGCCACGGCGGTGTAAGCGACCGGCAGTGCTTCGATGTCGCGCTCACCGACCATCTCCCGCAATCGATCCATGATCCGATCGCCCTTGATCAGGCCGGCCGGGTGAAAGGCCAGGTCCAAGAAGCGCAACACGTCGGTACGCCGCAGCGCGCAGGCCCAGTCGCGATAGCGGTCGAGCTTGCCGGCGGCATAGATGCCACCCACCAGCGCCCCCATCGAGCAGCCGGAGATGGACTCGATCTGATAACCCTGCGCTTCCAACCACTGGATGATGCCGATGTGCGCCAGGCCGCGCGCACCGCCGCTACCAAGGACCAGAGACACGCGTTGTCCGGATGCCATCGCGAGGATTCCTCATCGTCGGACTGATGATCTTGAAGGACATCCGCGCCAGCCTACTCCAAGCCTCAGACCGACACCACTAGCTCGACCTCTCCCACCCGGCGCTCGACATTAGCCGCGATCTCGTCGCCGTAGCGGTGGACATGGACATCGATCTCGGCATCGCCATGGCGCAGGCCACGCACCTTGAGCCAGTTGAGATAGCTCGGCAAGCGTGGACGGCGCAGCGCGATACGCGCGCCCTCGGGCTCGAACTCCAGCCCAAGCATCGCCTGCACCGCCATGAACACCGCCCCGCTCGCCCAGGCCTGCGGCGCACAGGCCACCGGATAATGGGTCGGTGCCTGACCAGGCTGGCGCTCGAAGCCGCAGAACAGCTCCGGCAGCCGATGCAGATCGAAGTGGATCGAGGCGTTGAACAGCCCCTCGATCAGCGTCAAAGCCGCCTCATGAAAGCCGTTCTGCGCCAGGCCAGCAGCGGCGATCGCGGTGTCGTGCGGCCAGACCGAGCCATTGTGATAGGACATCGGGTTGTAGCGCGGCTCGCCGGCGAACAGGGTGCGTAGGCCCCAGCCGTTGAAGGCCTGCGGCGAGACCAGTCCCTGGGCGACCCGCACCGCATGCTCGCCGCTGATGGCCTGGGTCCAAAGCAGATGGCCCGGGTTGGAGCTGCGGACCGCGCAGGGCCGGCCCTCGCCATCCAGAGCAATCGCGTAGGTAGCGAGCGACTCGACCCAGAAGCGCGCCTCGAGCTGCTCGGCCAACCGATCGGCGAGCACGAGCCAGCGCTGCGCCTGCGCCGGCTCGCCCTGCAGCTCGGCCAGCGCCGCGCCGCGCCGCAGTGCCTCGATCGCATAGCCCTGCACCTCGCAGAGCGCGATCGGTGACACGGCAGGGCGGCCGTTGCGGTCGAACACCGAGTCATCGGAGTCCTTCCAGCCCTGCTGCACCAGCCCACGCTGACCATGGCGCGCATAGACCAACAGACCGTGCTGCTCGAGCTGGCGCTCGATCCAACCGAGCGCGCGCAGCAGATGGGGCCAGAGTGTCTCGATCAGCGCCTCATCGCCGGTGCGCTGGTGATAGCGCCCGGCAAGCATCACAAACAGCGGCGTCGCATCGACGGTGCCGTAGTAACGCCGGAATGGCACCTCGCCGAGCGCGGCCATCTCACCGTCGCGCATCTCGTGGATGACCTTGCCGGGCTCGGCCTCGGTGGCCGGGTCCTCGTGCTCGGCCTGGGTCGCGGCCAAAAAGCGCAGCACGCCAGCGGCCAGGCTCGGCTGCGCCCAAAGCGTCTGCAGCGCGGTGATTAGGCCATCGCGACCGAAGGGGGTCGAGAACCAGGGCACCCCGGCATAGGGATAGCGTCCATGCCGGGTCTCGGTGCAGAGCATCTGTAGATCGGCCGCGGAGCGGTTGAGCCAGTCGTTGAATTGCTCGTTATCGGTGAAGACCTCGGCGCGCGAGGCGCGATCCTCGGCGACCTCCCGATCGACGGCCGCGACCGAGTACCGATGATCGTTGGCGCAGAAGAATGCCTCGCCACTGGCGCAGGCGATCATGGTCTCGAGCGTCCAGCTTGCACCCGGCTCCAGCGCCAGCTGGAAGCGGGCGCGCTGGGCGCTCAGGGCATCCGGTATCCGGTCGAAGCCGATACGGGTGCGGCGCCTGACCCCATCGAGCCCTTGGTAGCCCAGCACCACCGCATCGGTCTCGAGCTGCGCCTCCTGCAGGGTGCCGCGGCGAGCGCGGCGCTCGCCGCGCACCTCGAACAGGTCGCGAAAATCGGCCTCGAAGCAGTACTGAAGGTCCAGGCGCAGCGCCGCATCATGGTAGTTGACGATCTCTAGCCGCTCGGTCAGCGCGCAATCATGCATCGCCAACTCGCGGCGCAGGTGCAGCCGGTCCTGTGGCAGCGCCATCTCACCGCGTTGATAGAGATCGACGGTGGTCTGATCGACCGCCAGCCGGGTGTTATCCAGCTGCACGGTCGAGTTCAGTAACAGCGGCTCGCGCTCGTCGATGAGCAGACGCCATTCCGAGAGATGGCGTGTGCCCAGGTAGTACAGCCCCTGCTCGCCGAGGCCGACGCGGGCGATGTCGCCATGGCGGCTGAATACCGCAAAGCCATCGGCCGACTTCAGCACCCGCGTGCGATCGTCCGCACGCGGCGAGGTAACCGGGATGTACCAGCGATCCTGAATGCGAATCGCATCATCCATCGCGGCTGCTCCAGTCATCGCGTTGGCGCTCGCTGGCGAAACGCTCACCGCCGCGCGTCAGGCCATGTAGCATCGAGTGGTGCTGAGAGGTGATGAAGGGGCGATGATGGGGCAGCGTCGGCAGGTGCTCCGGCAGGCGTCCTGGAACCTGCTCTGGGAGCTGCTCTGCCGCTGGTTTGGTGATGTCTTGCCCGACGAGCGTTGGACGACGATCATAGGCTGCGGCGCCCGTCGAGGCGATCAGCGAATGGTAGAGGTCGACATAGCCTTGCGCCATTCGCTCGGCGCTGAAGTGATGCTCGAAGTGGCGTCGGCAGCCGGCACGGTCGATCTGATCGAGACGCCCAACCGCGCCGACGGCGGTGTCAAGGTCGTCGACGATGAAGCCGGTCACGCCCTCGGCCATCACCTCGCGCACCGAGCCTTGTCGGAAGGCGATCACCGGCGTGCCGCAGGCCATGGCCTCGGTCATCACCAGTCCGAACGGCTCCGGCCAGGCGATCGGGAACAGTAGCGCCCGAGCGCCGCCGAGCAGCGCGTTCTTACCGGCCTCGTCAACCTCGCCGATGAACTCGATCAGCGGATGCGTGAGCCGCGGCCGGATGCGCGCATCGAAGTAGTCCTGATCAACCGGATCGACCTTGGCCGCCATGCGCAGGGGCATCCCGACCCGTAGCGCGATCTCGATGGCAGTCTCGGGCCCCTTCTCCGGCGACATGCGCCCGAGGAAGGCGAGATAATCGCCCGGCTGCGGCTGAAAATCGTACAGATCGGACGGCAAGCCATTGTAGACGGTGCCCGCCCAACGCGCGGTCGGCAACGGCTCGCGCTGATGGTCGGAGATCGAGGCCACGGGCATGTCGCGGAACTCGGTGAATAGCGGCGCTAGATCGGGCAGGTCCAGGCGCCCATGCAAGGTGGTCAGCTGCGGCGTCTGCAGGTGACGCCAGAGCGGGAAGTGCAGATAGTCGGTATGAAAATGCACGATATCGAACTTGCCGGCCAGCCGCGCCACATCGGCGATCTCGAGCATGTGCCAGGCGAGCGGATCACGGTGCTCGCGCCCCAGCCGCAAGGCCTCGGGGACAACGGCATGGAGCTTGGCGCTGGTCTGCGAGTCGGCGCTCGCGAACAGGGTCACCTCATGGCCTTGGGCGACCAATGCCTCGGTCAGGTAGTGGACAACACGTTCGGTGCCGCCGTAGGTCTTCGGCGGCACGCTTTCATGCAACGGAGCAACCTGCGCAATCTTCATCTGTTGACAATCCTCGATGACGACGGACGATTGACAAAAGAGTTGCGCCAGCGGACGGCTTTTGACGGCACACCCGCGGGCGTACAGCCTTGGCTCAGGCCCTGAGCCGCCATCTTTATAGGGTTTCCGCGGCGGGCTTCAAGTGGCTCGCGCGAAAGCGATGTTGGTCAACAAAGGGACCCCAAGGCCAAAGGCTCGATCCCTTGTCAGCCTCGGTCTGCGCCGAGCTGCTCGATACTATAGCCGTTCGGGTAGGTCCGATTCGGTCGCCGGTCGCGACCAGCAGGGGCGTGCCCTTGGCGATGCCGAAGGTGCGCAGCAGTGCCAGTTCCAACGCTCGGTTGGTATCCCAGGGGAACTCATAGCAGGCCAACAGGTAACCGATCGCCTGGCAATCCCGCTCCGCATCGAGCCCAGCGATATAGCGCGCCCGCGCCCAACG
>NZ_JBUDPI010000116.1:0-10021 GCF_054919635.1 Halochromatium sp.
GGCAACAGCCCCTCGAGCGCCTGCGCCAGGCCTTGGGGGCACGCGCCGGCACCGCGCTGTATCTGCAGGCGCGCGGCATAGCCGACGACGCGGTCCAGCCGATCACCCAGCGGCAATCGATTTCCAAGGAGACTACCTTTGGCGAGGATGTCACCGATGAGCAGCAGCTGCGCGAGACCCTGCGCTGGGCCGCACAGGAGGTCGGCTATCTCGCGCGACACCAGGCCCTCGCAGGTGCGCTGGTGACGCTCAAGCTGCGTCTGCAGCCCTTCGAGACGCATAGCCGCTCGCGAACACTGAGCCACCGCACCGCGAGCGACCAGCTTATCTTTCAGACCGCCTGGGAGCTGTTCGCGTCCAGCCCTTGGCGCGGTCGACCGGTGCGACTCATCGGGGTCGGCCTTTCCGGCTGGGAGCCAGATGCCGGTCCGACCCAGCCCGATCTCTTCGCTGCGGCCAACCGACAGCCGGCCACGCCAGCGAATGCAAAGCTCGACCAGACGCTCGACGCCATCCGCAACAAGCTCGGCGATGGACTGATTCAGCGCGGGATGCGGCGGTCTTGATCGGGCCGAGCGCGGGAACCAGGTCTGTCTAGTGAGCGAGCTTGTAAGCTCTAGCGTCGTTTCGCCTTGCACCAGCGCTCGCGTTTGCCTCGCACAATGCTCAGCTCATAGACCGACATCAACCCATTCCAGTATCAAGCGCCAAGCTGCCAGCTTTTGCTCGAACCGCAGCCCAGCATGCGCGGGGCTGGTCGAAGGCATCCGGTGCCGTGACAGATCGCGCTGCGGCGGTTGCAGAACGGGCAGCACGCGCCGACGGTATTCGCGCTCGGCGGTACCGCCATTGAAGACAATCCGCGTGATCCCGGGATGGGCATCGAAGAAGTTCGCAAAATCGTTGACGCGAACCGTCTCCGGGCGAATCGCCTGGTCGAGACTGCCCAAACGCTCACAGGCAGCGATCACATCCCAGAGCGCAATCCTGTGCGCGATCAGCGCCGCACAGCGATCAGCATAGCTCGCCTGCACCTGTATTCCGAGCAGGTCATCGAAGATCGGCCAAAAGGCATTGCGCGGATGGCCATAGTATCGCTGCTGCCGCAGTGAGGATTCGCCGGGCATCGAGCCAAGGATCAGGAGCTGGGCGTCCAGGCCAGCGATCGGCGGGAACGCGGTCTTTAGACTAGGCTCGGTAGGCATCAACCATCATCTTCTTCGGAGCAGCCGATCAATCTGCAGCGCAATCCATCAATCTGCAGCTCAGGCATCTGCAACTTGACCGACTTGATACGATCTCGCCAGAAGCTGCAACGGCTGTCCATGCAGTCTGTCAGCATTGCTCGCATCTGGCGGTTCGGACGGTGAGAACCTTTATGCCGCGAGCAGGATCACGAACACGCCAGCCAACATCAGCACCCCGCCTGGCATCCGGCTCGCCAGATTCCGCTCGCGAAACAACAACGCCCCATAGAGGATGCCAAACAGCAGGCTGCTGCGCTTCACTGCAATCATATAGGCCACCTCGGTCAGCCGCAGCGCCATGAAATGGGTGATCACCATCACCCCATTGAGCGCCGCGACCGCAAGCACGGCACCAGGCCGGCTGGCCAAACGCTGCAGCGCCGAACGCCATTCCAACCGTGCCCCAGCAACGGGCACCAGCACCAGCAGCGGAACCGCCAACAGGCCGACGATGGCGAAATAGAAGGCGCCAAACGCAGCCGATGGCAGATAGAGCAGAGCCACCTTACCGAGGGTCGAGGTCACCCCATAGAGCAGCGCCACCCCGAGCATCATGCGGGAGCCCGCCTCCCAGCGAATCGCGCTCAGCGGCCGTAGCCAAGTGCGCCAGTCATCACGCCGCGCATGCTCGACATTGAGCAGCCAAGCTCCTACGACGATCAGCAACACGCCGAGCAGCCCGACCAGGCTTAACCGCTCGCCGAGCACCAGCGCAGCAATCACCATCGAAAAGACCGGCGTAAAGGCCAGATAGGGCAGGGTCAGCGACAGCGGATGGTCCCGAATCGCAGCCATGTAGAGCAGCATTGCGCCGATCTCGAGAGGCGCCAGGACGCTGAGCCAGCCCCAGAACGAGGCCGGCAGCGCGCTCAGGTCTGGCAGCCAGGCCAACAGCGGAGAGAGCAGCAGGCCGGTCGCCGTGAAGCGGATTAGCGTCAGCTCACGCGCCGAAAACCCCTGCAGCCAGGCCTTAGTCGCTGCATCGGCCGACGCAACGCTGAAGGCACAAATGAGCGTCAGCAATAGCCAGCTCATCGGCCTCGGGCCCAACACACCCGAATCGGCTGCCGCAAAAAGGGCTCAGCGCCGGTCGGCTCGGTCGCCGAATCAGGCATCGGCAAGCTCGCGATCCTGCGCCTTCAACCGAACTTGCGCCGCAGCGGCTTTCAAGACCTCAATCCCGGCCCCCGGCCGATGCGCCTGCTCGCTCAGCATGCGTCGCCAGGCCTTGGCACCCGGGCAGCCATGAAAGAGGCCGAGCAGATGCCGAGTCATTGATGCCAGTGGCACGCCGTCGGCCAGTTGCCGCTCAACATAAGGGATGTAGGCGGCTAACGCCTGCTGCGGCGTCGAAACAGGATTCTCGGCAGCAAAGAGGCGCCGATCGACATTAGCCAGGAGCCAGGGTTTCTGATAGGCCTCGCGGCCGATCATCACGCCGTCGACCTGCTGCTCGCTGACCAGCCCCTCGACCTGATCCAGATGCGTCACGCCGCCGTTAAGCACCATCGGCAGTGCCGGAAAGTCCCGCTTGAGCCTGATCACCCAATCCCAGCGCAAGGGTGGCACCTCACGGTTCTCGCGCGGACTCAAGCCTTGCAGCCAGGCCTTGCGCGCATGCACGATCAGCGCATCGCAGCCAGCCGCAGCCACCGCTTGCGTAAAGGCGACCAGCTCCTCGTAGCTATCGCGCTCATCGATGCCGATGCGGCTCTTGACCGTGACCGGGATCGCAACCGCGGCCTTCATCGCGGCAACGCAATCGGCCACCAATGCCGGCTCGGCCATCAGACAAGCACCGAACCGTCCGTTCTGCACCCGATCCGATGGGCAGCCGACATTCAGATTGATCTCGTCGTAACCCCAGTCCGCGCCCATCTGCGCGCAGCGCGCCAGCTCAGCCGGATCGGAGCCCCCGAGCTGCAGTGCCAGCGGATGCTCGGCTGGTTCGTAACGCAGGAAACGCTCGCGATCGCCATGGATCAGCGCGCCCGTCGTGACCATCTCCGAATAAAGCAATGTGTGCCTTGAGAGGACTCGCGCGAAATTCCGGAAATGCGAATCAGTCCAATCCATCATCGGAGCGACAGCTAGCCGACGACACCGGCCAACTTCCAAACCGATGCCAACGGACGAGTACTGCCATGCAGAAGGATTTATCGCAGAGTCCATGCCGGCAGTTGCCATTTTACAGCCCTTGAGCGTTGCTTCCTGCGCGAGTATGCCAACTCTAGGCGATAGCGGCTGCTCAGTGTCACGACCGGCAGCGGGTCTGCAAGCATCCGTCTGTCGACTGACCAGGCAGCCATCACCCTCGCCCAGCCCGCTTACGCTCATGCTCCTTCAGGAAACGCTTGCGGATGCGGATCGCGCTCGGGGTGATCTCGACCAGCTCGTCGTCCTCGATGAACTCGAGCGCCTGCTCGAGGCTGAAGCGAATCGGCGGCGTGAGCAGGATGTTCTCATCCGAGCCAGCAGCGCGGATGTTGGTCAGCTGTTTGGCCTTGAGCGGATTGACGACTAGATCGTTGTCGCGCGAATGGATGCCGACCACCTGCCCCTCGTAGACCTCATCGCCTGGCGCGACCAGCATCCGGCCCCGCTCCTGCAGATTGAACAGCGCATAGCCGAGCACCTTGCCCTGGGCGTTCGAGATCATCGCCCCATTGCGCCGTTTGGCGATGCCGCCGGAATGCGCTGGCCCGTAATGGTCGAACACATGGTACTTGAGGCCGGTGCCCGAGGTCAGCGACATGAACTCGGTCTGGAAGCCGATCAGTCCGCGTGATGGGACCTCATAATCGAGCCGCACTCGGCCCTTGCCGTCCGGCACCATGTCCTTGAGCTCAGCGCGGCGCTCGCCGAGCGCCTGCATGATCGCACCCTGGCTGCTCTCGTCGACATCGACCGTGAGCTGCTCATAGGGCTCGCAGATCTGGCCGTCGATCTCGCGGAAGATGACCTCAGGGCGCGAAACGGCCAGCTCGTAGCCCTCGCGGCGCATGTTCTCGAGCAGGATCGACAAATGCAGCTCGCCACGGCCGGAGACGCGGAACTTCTCCGGATCATTACCCTCCTCGACCCGCAGCGCGACGTTGTGGATCAGCTCGCGCTCGAGCCGATCCTTGAGCTGGCGGCTGGTCAGATACTTGCCGTCCTTGCCCGCGAACGGCGAAGTGTTGACCTGGAAGGTCATCGACACCGTCGGCTCGTCGACCGTGAGCGACGGCAATGGCTCGACCGCAGCCGGGTCGCAAAGCGTGTCGGAGACGTTCGGCGCCTCGATGCCGGTCAGCGCGACGATCTCACCGGCATGGGCGCTCGCTACCTCGTAGCGCTCCAGCCCCAGATAGCCGTAGACCAGACCGACCTTGGCCTTGTGTGTATCGCCATCGCGCTTGACGACGACGATCTGCTGATTCGGCTTCACGGTGCCCTTGCGGATGCGGCCCACGGCAATGGCGCCGACGAAGCTCGAGTAATCGAGCGTCGACACCTGCATCTGGAAGGGCGCGTCGGGAATAACCTCGGGCGGAGGACAATGCTCAACGATCGCCTCGAACAGCGGCGTCATGTCGCCCTCCCGCACGCCCTCATCGAGCCCCGCATAGCCATTGATCGCCGAGGCGTAGATGATCGGGAAGTCGAGCTGCTCATCGGTCGCGCCGAGGCGATCGAACAGATCGAAGACCTGATCCACCACCCAGCTCGGGCGCGCCCCGGGCTTGTCGATCTTGTTGACCACCACGATCGGACGCAGCCCGTGCTGAAACGCCTTGCTGGTGACGAAGCGGGTCTGCGGCATCGGCCCCTCTTGGGCATCGACCAGCAGCAGCACCGAGTCAACCATCGACAGCACACGCTCGACCTCGCCGCCGAAGTCGGCATGGCCCGGGGTGTCGACGATATTGATGCGGTAGCCGTTCCAGTCGATCGCGGTGTTCTTCGACAGGATCGTGATCCCGCGCTCGCGCTCGAGATCGTTCGAGTCCATGACGCGCTCGACCGGGCCGAAGCGGTCGCCAAGGGTGCCAGACTGCGACAGCAGCTTATCGACGAGGGTGGTCTTGCCATGATCGACGTGGGCGATGATGGCGATATTGCGCAATTGCTCGGTCACAGGACAGGTCGCTCCGTGGTCGCAGACGACAAACGCCAGCGACCAGACAGTAGGTTGGGCTATAGAGGATGCGGGATGGTGCTCGGCGGGTACCGCGAGATCGCTGGCCAACCGCTACCGGATCACGCCATTATGCATCTAAACGGCGTCAGCCGGGGTAATTGTCCGCTGCCCCATCGATTGCCCATCGACCACGTCTTCACCTGGATTGGCCGATAGCATCAGAATCAACCAACCGCGAACAGATAGGCATCCGCCCGTTAGGTCCAGCGGCATACCGACCTCAACAGCAGCTAGCCAAGACGCCCTAAGTTTCCCGCAGGTGTTCGCCGCGACCACCAAGCGGCGAGCAAGGAACCCGAGAGGTTGTGCCAGACCGAGAATAGCGCTCCCGGCAACGCTGCCGCAGCCGAGAAGTACTTCACCGCCAAGGCAACTGCCAGCCCCGAGTTCTGCATCCCGACCTCGATGGCCAGGGTGCGGGCGGTCCGCTCATCGCCGGTGGCGAGCAAACCGCAACCATAGCCGGCCGCAAGCCCGATCCCGTTGTGTAACACCACCGCCAGGCCCACCAAGACTCCCATGGTCGCCAGGTTCTCTCGATTCAGACCCACAACGATCGCAATGATCACCACGATCGAGAGCACCGAGAGCATCGGAAACAGCGGCTGCAGCCGCCCCAGCCGCGGCCCAAGCAGGCGGTTAACGAGCATCCCGAGCGCCACCGGTAACAGCACGATCTTGAAGATTGAAAGCAACATCGGCGCCACCGGCACGGGCACCTGCTCACCAACATAGAGCCAGGTCAGCAACGGCGTAGCAAGGATCGCCAGCAACGTCGAGACCGTGGTCAGGGTAATCGAGAGCGCCAGATCGCCGCGCGCCAGGTAGCAGACGACGTTGGAGGCCGTGCCACCGGGACTCGCGCCGACCAGGACCAGCCCGGCTAGGAGCGCCGGCGGCAGGTCAAGCACCAGTGCCACGGCCCAGGCGGCCAGTGGCATCAGCAGGTATTGCAATGCCAGGCCGAGCCCGATGCGTCCCGGCTGACGCAGCACGGCGCTAAAGCTCTGCCAGGTCAGCGTCATCCCCATGCCGAACATCACCAGGCCCAGCAGCGGCACGATCAGCGGCTTAGCAGCCGCGAACGGCGCGGGCTGCCAGAATGCGAGCATCGCGCCGAGCAATGCCCAGAGTGGGAACAGCGTGGTCAGTCGTGGCACGGCAAGCGGCCCAGCGGCCTCAGGCTGACCTCGCCGGCCGCAAAGGTGCGGCGCCCATCATCGGTATCCAACACCAGGTTGCCCAGCGCATCGATCCCGCAATGAAGACCCTCGATGGTCTGCTGACCGGCAACCAGGGTCACCGATTCGCCCTGATAGGCGTCGAGCTGACGCCAGTCTTCTAGGAAAGACGCCAAACCGTTTTCTGCATAACCACTGAGCGCTGCCGTGAGATGCTCGATGAGCGCGGCGGCCACAGCGTTGCGCCCGGGGACTTGCTCGCGACACAGCTCGTGCAGGTCGACCCAAGGCTGATCAATCACGGCCGCTTCTGCGGCACGCAGCCGCAGGTTCAGCCCGACGCCGACCACGACCAGGCTCGGCCCCTGCGCCTCGCCAGCCACCTCCAATAGCAGACCAGCGAGCTTGCGCCGCTGCCAATGGACGTCGTTCGGCCATTTGAGTCCACCCCCCTCGACGCCAAGCCCTGCGAGCGCCCGTGCCACCGCGACCCCGCAGGCCCGGCTCAGCCCGCCGAGCTGCGCCGGGGCCAGCCGATAACGCCAGAGGATCGAGAGATAGATGTTGCGCCCAAACGGCGACACCCAGCGTCGCCCAAGCCGACCACGTCCCGCCGTCTGGCGCTCGGCCAGACAGACCCCGCCCTGATCCACATCTGCACTCGCCTCGCTCTCAGCACAGGTCTCGATCTCCCCGCCCTGGACAGCGCGCCGACCGCGCTCGAGCAGATAGGCGTTGGTGGAATCGACCTCATCCAGGATCTCGAGCCGGGCGACCCGTTGCCGTGCCTTGGCATCAAGCCGAGCCTGGATGGCATCGAGCGCGAGCAGCTCCATCGGCTCAGGCAGTCGATAGCCCTGTCCGCGCACCGATTCAATACCCAGCCCAAGCTCGCTATCGAGCCCATGCAGGATCTTCCAGACCGCCGCACGGCTGATCCCAATCGCCCCGGCTATCGCCTCCCCCGAGTGCGGACAGCCATCCGCAAGCAGGCGAATGATCTTTCGGGCATGTGGACGCATGGGCGACAACGCCAACCGCTCAGACCCTAGCCAACCCGGACCCGGTCGGGCCTGTTAGGACCTGGTCCGGCCTGGTCAAGCGACGACGCCAGCCAGGCCAAGCGCCGGTCCCGCACCGCATCAGAGGCCTCATCGTCAAGCCGTAGCTCGCAGGTATCAGCAGGGGCCGGCTCCGGCAACACCTGGGTCTCGAAGAGCTCATCGCGGCGGAAGGCATGCACCCGAATCGGCCCGGCGCCGGCTGCTCGTGCGATCAGGGCATCGACATTGGCGGCGCTCGCCCTCAAACCATCGACGGCGATGATGAGATCGCCCGCCGAGAGCCCGGCACGCTGCGCCGGTCGGTCATCGAGCACCACCCCGATTCGCGCCTCGGCGGCATCGGGCTGGAGGCGGATACCGATATCCGGTCGCGCCGGGATCGACTCAAAACGCTCGACACAACCGCCATTGTCTTTCGCGCTGCGAGAGGGCCGCAGGCGCATCCCCACACCGACGGTCGATAACAAGGGCGCCAGATCGAGATCCTCGGTCGAATCCAACGTCTGCTCGAAGAAGCCAGACAGGTCCAGCCCGCTGACCTCGGCCGCGACCCGCTCGACATCACGCTCGCCAACGCCGATGCCGGGACGGCCAAACTCGCTCCAAAGCGCGCGCATCACATCGTCAAGGCTCTTGCGCCCTTCAGTGCGCTCGCGAATGCTCAGGTCCAACGCCAGCGCGGTCAGCGCGCCCTTGGCGTAGTAGCTCACAATGGCATTGGGTGCGTTCTCGTCCTGCTTGTAGAACCGCGTCCAGGCGTCGAAACTGGACTCGGCCACCGTCTGCCGCAGCCGCCCGGGATTGCGCTGCACCCGACTGATCAGCTCGGCGAGTAGGGTCAGATAGGCCTTGAAGTCGATGACGCCGCTGCGCACCAGCGCCAGATCGTCGTAATACGAGGTCATACCCTCAAAGGCCCACAGCAGACGCGTATGCACCTCGCGCTCAAGCCCCTGCTCGGCAAAGGCACGCGGGCGAATCCGCTTGACGTTCCAGAGATGGAAATACTCGTGGCTGCAGAGGCCGAGAAAGCGCCGATAGCCTTCCGACGGCTGCTCTGGCGCCTGCATCGCCGGCTGGGCCACTGCCTGCATCCCTTCACCTCCGGCTTGCAACCGGCTAGACGAGGACATCTCGGTGGACCAGGACGGCGCTGGTAGATCATCGCGATTGGCCAGCAGGCTGCTCGAGAAGCGATGCTCGAGACCGCCGTAGCCATCGCCGACGAGCTGTGTCAGAAACAGGTAGCGGTCGATCGGCAGCTCACCAAAGAGGGCGGCGTGCTCGGCGCAGATCCGCGGCAGATCCAGCGTCAGGCGCCGGAGATCGGCGCGATGGCGGCCACTGATGGTCATCCAGTGCGGCACGCCCTCGACCTTGAACGCGATCCGGTCGAAAACACCCATCTCGACCGGATGGTCGATCAGATCGGCGTAATCGTCGGCCCGATAGCGACCGAAACCCCAGGCCGGAGCGCCGTCGCGCGCCAGACTGGTGGCAACCTGCCAATGACCCTCGTCCATGCCGGGCGGAGGCATGAGCTCGAGCGCGCAGGACCGTTGCTCTGCGCCTTCCACACAGAGAAAGAGACTAGTGCCGTTGAAGTAGCCGTGATGCTGGTCCAGATGCGCCGAGCGGACCGTCAGCTCCCAGGCATAGACCTCATAGCGCACCTGTACTGGAGCGGCGTCCGCCGACAACCCGGAGAGCCGCCAGGTCTGCTTGTCCAGCTTCTCAAGCGCAACCGGCTGCCCGCCCTGCTCGGCCGCAATGGAGAGCAGGTTGCGGGCGAAGTCTCGGATCATATAGCTCCCCGGAATCCAAGCTGGCATCGACAACTGGAGCGTCGAGCGTTGGGGGTCCGGGATCTCGAGCACGACCTCGAAGCAGTGGGCCTCAGGACGTGCAGGACAAACGCAATACAGCAGCGGGTTGGCTTGGGTCATGGGATGCAGACGGTCCTTTTTTTGATCAGAGTATCAGATCGGTCGTCAGGGGCTTAAAGCCAAGTCCGCACCAAACAGTCGACCCGCGCCACGCATCAGGTCACGGACGATAAATACCCGTAACACGCCAATTGACGACATGGCATAGCGGAGGGTCGGGTGGCGGCGAGCGGGGGTGTCGACGGCATGGATGCCGTCGTCAAGCCTCCAAGGACGGATTCACGGCGTCCCCCGATCGCCGCTGCCCGACCCGGAGCGGGCTCAGAATGCCGAAAACCGATCTGCGATGGGTATAGAATCGCGGGCAACCGCGAACATCCGCCCTTCAGCCCATCGCCAAGCCACAACCCACGATGGACCAGATTCCCGCCGAGCTCAGTCTGAACGGTGTCTACTACCC
>NZ_JBUDPI010000117.1:0-9978 GCF_054919635.1 Halochromatium sp.
CGTGCAGGAGGGCAAGGCCGAGGACGCGCTCACGGCCATTCGCGGCATGCTCTCACCGCATGCGCGGGTCTGGCGCGATGGGCGTCTCGTGACCTTAGAGGCGACCGATCTGGTGCCGGGCGACCTGGTTGCGCTGCAATCGGGCGACAAGGTGCCCGCCGATCTGCGCCTGCTGCGTACCAAGGCTGTGGAGATCGAGGAAGCGGCGCTGACCGGGGAGTCGGTGCCGGTCGAGAAGGGCACCGATCCGCTGGCGACCGATATGGTGCTCGCCGATCGGCGCTGCATGGCCTATTCGGGCACCCTGGTGACGCACGGGCAGGGCACGGGCATCGTGGTCGCAACCGGCGCCAGCACTGAGATCGGCCGCATCAGCGCGATGGTCGCCGACGTGCAGCAGCTGACCACGCCGCTGCTGCGGCAGATGGCTCAATTCGGGCGTTGGCTGACGGCTGCGATCCTGGTCATCGCTGCGGCCAGCTTTGCCTTTGGGCTCCTGGTGCGCGACTACAGCGCGGCCGACATGTTCCTGGCCTCGGTTGGGCTCGCGGTGGCGGCGATCCCAGAGGGGCTGCCGGCGATCATGACCATCACCCTGGCGATTGGTGTGCAGCGCATGGCGGGCCGCAATGCCATCATCCGGCGGCTGCCAGCGGTGGAGACCCTGGGCACGGTCGGCGTAATCTGCTCGGACAAGACCGGGACCCTAACCCGCAACGAGATGACCGTCAGCACGGTGGCCACTCAGGCGCGCGATCTGCGCCTCACCGGGACCGGCTATGATCCGCACGGGGTCTTCTTGGCCGATGATGAGCCGATCGACGCGCGGATCGATCCCTTGTTGATCGAAGCGCTGCGCGGGGTCACGCTCTGCAACGATGCCTCGCTAGAACAGCGTGACGGTGAATGGCGACTCCACGGCGGCCCGACGGAAGGCGCGCTGTTGGTCGCGGCGGTCAAGGCTGGAGTGGATACCGAGCTGCTGCCCAAAGAGCTACCGCGCACCGACCTGATCCCGTTCGAGTCGAGCCATAAGTTTATGGCGACCTTACATCACAGCCACGCCTCAGAGTCTTTCATCTTTGTCAAAGGAGCGCCCGAGGCCGTGCTCGAGCGCTGCGTCAGCGAACGGACCGCGGATGGCGATCGCCCCCTGGACCTGGAGGACTGGCAACGACGCATGGAGACGATGGCCGCAGCCGGTCAACGCGTGCTGGCGGTGGCGGTGAAGCCGGCTGAGTCGAACCAGACTCAGCTCGATTTCAAGGATGTCGAGCAAGGGCTGACGCTGCTGGCGCTGTTCGGGCTGATGGACCCGCCGCGTGAGGAGGCGATTGCCGCCGTTCGCGTCTGTCAGCAGGCCGGTATTCGGGTGAAGATGATCACCGGCGATCATGCGACCACGGCGAGGGCCATCGCGCGCCAGATCGGCCTGACGAGCACCGAAACCGCGCTGACGGGGCGCGAGCTGGATGCGATGGGCGATGCCGAGCTGCAGCGTCGGGTGCGCGAGGTCGATGTCTATGCGCGGGTGACTCCGGAGCACAAGCTGCGCCTGGTCCAGCATCTCCAAGAGAACGACACCGTGGTCGCGATGACTGGCGATGGAGTCAACGATGCGCCGGCGCTCAAGCGCGCCGATGTCGGCGTGGCGATGGGCATCAACGGCACCGAAGCGGCCAAGGAGGCCTCGGAGATGGTGCTAGCCGACGACAACTTCGCCTCGATCGCCAATGCGGTGGAGGAGGGACGCACCGTCTACGACAACCTGCGCAAGGCGATCCTGTTCATTCTGCCAACCAACGGCGGCGAGGCCCTGGTGGTGCTCGGCGCCATCCTGTTCGGCTTTCAGGAGTTCCCGCTGACGCCGGTGCAGATCCTCTGGGTGAACATGATCACCGCGGTCACCTTGGCGCTGGCACTGGCCTTCGAGCCGCCGGAGCCGGGCGTGATGAGCCGACCACCGCGCGACTCTCGACAACCGGTCCTGACGCCGACCTTCCTCTGGCGGATTGGCTATGTGTCGTTGATCCTGATGATCGGCACCTTCAGTCTCTTCCTGCTCGATCGCTGGCAGGGTGGAAGCATCGAGCATGCGCGCACTGTCGCCGTCAATACCCTGGTGATGTTCGAGATCTTCTATCTCTTCAATTCGCGCTACATGGAGGCGCCGGTGCTCAACCTGCGTGGCCTGTTCGGCAACCGCTATGTACTGCTCGCGGTGGTGCTCCTGGTTCTGTTCCAGCTGGCCTTCACCTATTGGGGACCACTGCAGACGCTGTTCGGGACCGCCGCACTGGGCGCTGGTCACTGGATACTGATCGTGCTGGTCGCCTCCTCGGTCCTGTTCGCGGTCGAGTACGAGAAACGCCGGGTGCAGCGGCGGCGTGCGTTGGGGTCGGATGCAGCAGCCGAGCGTGCTTGAGCAACTGGACGATGTGATCTTCGAAGCTGCGGCGCTCGACTGAGCGAGGCGCAGTAGACGGCACGCACATCTTGTCGATCTGGAGACCTATCCATTGGCCAAGAGCAGACTCAACCGGCGACACTTTCTGCAGCTGGCTGCGGGTTCGGCAGCTGTGCTTGGCGGGCCTCCCTGGGCGACTGCCGTAAAGCGCGCTCCTTTGACCAAGCCGATCCCGAGCACCGGCGAGCAATTGCCGGTGATCGGCATGGGCACCTGGATCACCTTCAATGTCGGCAATGACCCCAAGGCTCTGGCGGTTCGCACCGAGATCCTGCGCGCCTTCTTCGCTGCTGGCGGCGGCATGATCGACTCCTCCCCGATGTATGGCTCGGCCGAGGCCGTCCTGGGACGCGTGCTGCCGAGGCTCGAGGACACCCAAGGCCTGTTCTCGGCGACCAAGGTCTGGACCGGCTCCGGTGCGGCGGGGCCGATCGAGATCGCCGAATCGCGCCGACTGTGGGGCGTTGAGCGGTTCGACCTGCTCCAGGTCCACAACCTGCTGGCCTGGCAGGCCCACCTGGAGACGCTGAAAGAGATGCAGGCCGAAGGTCGCCTGCGCTATATCGGCGTGACCACCTCGCACGGACGTCGTCACGACGAGCTGGAGCGCATCATGCGCGACGAGCCGATCGGCTTCGTCCAGCTCACCTACAACATCGTCGATCGCGAGGCCGAGCAGCGATTGCTGCCGTTGGCGCAGGAGCGCGGGATTGCGGTGATTGCCAATCGACCCTTCCAGCGCAAGCAGTTGATCTATCGTGCGGAAGGCCAACCCCTGCCCGGATGGGCCGCTGAAATCGACTGCCAGAGCTGGGCGCAGGCCTTGCTCAAGTTCATCGTCTCCCACCCCGTGATCACCTGCGCGATCCCGGCCACGAGCCAGGTCGCCCACATGCGCGAGAATATGGCTGCTGCCGCCGAGCCCTTGCCGGATGAGGCGCTGCGGCGCCGGATGGCGCAGGATTTTGCCGCACTCTAACGGCATGCAATCAGACTGAGCCCTGGGCGCGCAAGGGAACTGCTCGCCGCGGCTGATCGCGACAAAGAGAGGCGCAACCCCCACCGGCTGCATGGTCGAGCTACGCGCTTAGCGACTTCTTGCCGTTCTCGCTCGAGACCTATCAGCGGCTGGGTACCCTCTACAACGCGCGCTTTAGTCTCGCCGTTCTCGCCGGCGTTGGTATCGGCCTGATCACCCTCATCTTGCTGCGGCGGAGGAGCAGCTGGCGCATCCGGCTAGTGCTGGCAAGTCTCGGTCTGAGCTGGCTCTGGATCAGCTGGGGCTATCAGCTTAAGACACTGGCGCCGCTGCTCTGGGCTGGCGAGCTGTTTGCGATTGCCTTCGCGCTGCAGAGCGGACTCCTGCTCGCCGGTGCAGCCTTGCCGCTGCCGACTCCGACGATCAGCAATCCGCTATGGGCTCAGTCTTCGGTAACCGCTCAAGGGCGGCTCGGTCGCTGGATCGCCGATGGCATGATCGCATTCGCCGTCCTGCTGTTTCCGCTCATCGAGCTTGCCGCCGGACGGGCTGGGTCGGGCCTGTCGCTCTTCGGCAGTGCGGCGACTCCAACCGCGATTGGGACGCTCGGTCTCGCAGCAGCGCTGGGTCCAAGATTCGCACTGCTGCTGATGCCGATCCCGATCCTCTGGTGTCTGGTCGCGAGCCTGCTGGAGTTTGGCCTGGGCGGTCCGCTCTGGCTGCTGCCTAGCGTATCGGTGCTCGTCAGCCTAGTCGCGGCTTGGCTGAGCTGGCAGACTGATGCCGAGTTACAAAGATCGATCGACGAGGAGCTGGATTAGGTATGGCGAGACAACACGACGATTTTGCTTTCCTCGATGTCCTGTATCGCGTCTGCGATGCCCTCTGCGAGGGCGAGACGCGCGAATTCATCCGCGATAACGGCATCACCCGTTTCACGCGAGACAAGGACGATGCGATTCTCGTCGAGGGCGCCTTTGTAACCGTCAGCTTGGAGGTGCCGAGCGTGCGTGTGTCGACGACCGGGATCACTGATCCGGATGGGAAATCGCTCGAGTTCGAGCGCGATGCCATCGCAGGGCTCTCAGGACGGCTCATCAATCTCGATTACGAGATGGTGAAGGAGAAGGTGCTTCCGGGCTAGAAGCTGGAGTATGACCAAATCAGGCGCGAGCGTTTGGCAAACAACAACTCGCCGATTTGGCGGTCGGTCAGGCATACAGCGAGCACCGTCGGAGCCTAGAACGGGATGCTGCTCGGCCAAGTACCCCTGACCGATGGTCATACCATTGAGTTGGTCTGAGGTCGGAAAGCGGCCTGCTTGAGAGCGAGACTTACATGGGGCGGAGCGGTCTTAGCATGATGGTGGGCGCGGCTGGGTTCGAACCAGCGACCCCTGCCGTGTGAAGGCAGTGCTCTCCCACTGAGCTACGCGCCCGATGCTGGGGTGCCCTGGAGCGGACAGATCGAAAATCATAGCCGGCACTTGGCTAGCGGTCAAATCAAAGTGGAGATCTGCTCAGAGCACTCGGTACCGCTTGAGCCTAAGCAGCGGGGCCCGCCGTGTGAAGGCAGTGCCCCGCGATCGGCGACAGCTCCTTCGATCAGACAGAGTCGATTCAGAGAGCAAGGGGGTGGAGGCCGGGGACCTTTCAGGGAAGCTGGGCCATCAGCTCACTCAGTATCTGCCGGCTGTAGCGAAACGGCACGGAGTAGTGCCCCTCTCCGGGTAGCTCGGTAAGACTGGCATTGGGAAGTTGCTCGGCATACCAGCGGCCGTGCTCGATCGGCACGGTGCCGTCGGCTTGGCCATGCCAGATGCTGATGGGGAGGACAATCTGCTCGAAGGGGATGTCCCAGTCGTGCATGTAGAGGTGCAGATCGCGGCGAGCGCCGGGCGCGCCGTTGCGCATGGCGTCGGCGATGGTTCGATTGAGAATGGCGCCGATCTCGGGGTCGGCGAGGACGCTGCGATCGGTGGGCGGTGCGGCCAGGCTGCGGGTGTTCTCGACCAGCGCCGGCCAGTGCTCGAGCAGCGCAGTGGTCGGGCTGCCGAACAGTAAGCCGCTCATCCATTCGGGCTGCTGGCCGATGCGCAGGTTCAGCCGCGCCGCCCAGTGCATCTGCTCGAGCTGCTCGTTGCGGTAGATCGGACCCAGTGGACAGACCAAGGCGCAGGCGGTAATGCGCCCCTGCGGGCTATCCGGCGCTGCCTGGGCGAGGCGCCAGGCACAGGCCAACACATAAGGGCCTCCGCCAGAGATGCCGATCAGGCCGAAACGCTCAAGACCCAGTTGGTCGGCGACGCAGAGCACATCGTCCGACCAGTCGCTGAGCAGGCGTCCCGGGGCGTGGTCGCTATCGCCGTATCCGGGACGGTCCAGGCTGATGATACGGGCACCGGCCTCACAGGCGCTGGCATGCACCAGCCAGGCCTCCCGGCGCGAGCTTGGAAAGCCGTGGGCATAGATGATTGGCTTGCCTTGGGGGTCGCCGAGCTGCGAGAAGGCAATGCGGCGGCCAGATGCAGTGATGGCGAGCTCGAGCTGCTCAAGTGGTGGTGTCTGTGAAGGAGTCACGGTCTCTATCATGGGTATGATTGGAAACTCAGCAAACGGCCGAGCGCCGGTATGGGCGCAAGCTCTCAACAGACACAGGCACTTGCATACACTCCGAAGCGGTCAACTGCTCTTTCAAGGTTTAAGGAAGCTGGACTGGAATGGAATTCCGGCGCGCCGATGTCTCGATGACTGACTCGAGGCGATGGCTTACTGGCAGGCAGGATTGCGCTCCGGGCTCAGCTCGAGGATCTCGAGCCGATGGTTACCACAAGGATGCTCTTCCGATGGCCCTTGGGTCAGCAGCACCAAGCCCTCCTTGATGCCCTTGTCGGCGAGCCAGCAACGGACGTATTCGCTCCAATCGGGCAGGTCGCTCTCGACATCGACAGCGAGTACGCCGTAGGAGAACTTGAGCGCTTGACAGGTGCTCGGCGTTGGGCTCAGTGCGACCACCCAGCAGGGCAGGCGGAAGCGGGCGATGCTGCGGGCCGTATTGCCGCTGCGGGTCGGTACGACGACGGCCTGCGGGGCACTGCGCTCGACGGTGTGGTAGACGCTGCGGGCAATGAGATCGACGGCGCGCAGCTGGCGTCCGTCGCCGAAGGCGCCTAAGGCTTGCGCGAGCAGGCGGTTGTCGCGCTCCGGTTCGATGGCGGCGGCGATGGCGGCGAGCATCTCGACCGATTCGACCGGGAAACGGCCCATCGCTGACTCGGCCGAGAGCATGACGCAGTCGGTGCCACCGAGGATGGCGTTGGCCACATCGGTGGCCTCGGCCCGGGTCGGACGACGCAGCGTGACCATGGATTCGAGCATTTGCGTGGCGGTGATCACCGGTTTGCCGCGCAGATTGGCCTGCTCAGTGATGCGACGCTGCGCGACGGCAATGGTCTCGATCGGAATCTCGACGCCAAGATCACCGCGGGCGACCATGATGCCATCGGCGGTCTCGAGAATGCCGTCCAGGTTATCCAGTGCCGAGGCGCGCTCGATCTTGGCGATGATGAAGGGCGCGTAGTCGAGCGCCTTGGCCGCATTGCGCACCGCTTCGATATCAGCACCAGAAGCGACGAACGACTGGCTGACCGCGTCGAGCTGGTGCTCGGCAGCAAAACGCAGCCAGTGATGGTCGTCCTCGGTAAAGGCCGAGATGCCGAGATCGATCCCTGGCAGGTTCAGGCCCTTGCGCGATCTGAGCTCGCCGCCCGCGCGAACGTTGCAGATGACATCGGTCTCGGTGACCTCGACGGCCTTGAGCAAGATGAAGCCGTCATTCAGGAACAGCCGATCACCAGGCTTGACCGCAGCGGGCAGCCCCGGGAAGGTGACGCTGACACGATCGGCCTGGCCAATGTCGGGCTCGGTGGTCAGCGTGAACGGCTGGTCGCGGATGAGCTCGATTGGCTCTTGGTCGAGATCGCCGATGCGCATCTTGGGGCCGGGTAGGTCACCCATGATCGCGACCCGACGACCGACCTCGTCTGCTGCCTCGCGAATCGCTTCAATCAGCCCGGCGTGATAGTCAGGATTGCCGTGCGAGAAGTTGAGCCGAGCCACATCGAGCCCGGCGCGGATCAGGGTACGGAGTACCTCCCGCTGTTCGGAGGCAGGGCCGATTGTGGCAACGATCTTGGTCTTACGATTTGGGATGAGCATAGGTCGATTCAGGTACAGCAAGCGGCCGAGAGCCGCGGATGGCGACCAGTGTAAGCGAAAGACTTTACCGCTTCTTGGCGGTATCAGGGTTCTGGGGCCTATTGCCGCGACGACGCCGTTGCAGCCGAGAAGGGTCCAGCCTAGCCAAGACCTTCTCGCCGCTGTGCGCCTGGCATTGCGCTCGGGGCTATGCGGGCATCTCAGACTCAGCAGCGCCGGACGGCTCTGCGTCAGCGACTGCGCCCTGCGGGTTGTCGCGAGCCGCAGCGCGTGCAGCATAGAAACGGTTTGCGGACGAGCCAACCAGACGGGTCACGGTGGCCATCGAAAGCGCGCCGGCAGGAAGCATCAGCGCCGGTTTCATGCCGTAGGTTGTGAGCAGTGAGGGTGCGGCTGCGCCAAGCCCGGTGGCAGCAACCACAGCGATCATCTCGGGCACTCGGGCGCTGTCGTCGATGTCTTCGCCGTATAGGTGCGCGATCTCCAAAATGAGATACAGATGCATGCGGGTAAGCAGGCTGCCGGCGCCTACCACACCGCTGAGCTTCAGTGCTTGACCGAAGCCGGGAAGCAGCCAAGGCGCGTTGAGGAGGGCGCCGCCGAGCAGCGACAAGCTGGTCTTGGAATCGATCAACCGACGCGCGTTGCGGGCCGGCTCATCCTCGGGATAACGCGCTGCGACCAGCTGGGCAACCCGACGCACCTCGTTCTTGCGCAGCCGAAGAAAGAAGTAGAAGAACTCCTCGACCATCAGGGACTGCCGACGCTCAGCAGCCAGTTTCGGGGCAACGTTTTCGGTTGTCATCGCGGGGTGCTTTCTCTCTCTGGCATGATGCCGTCTTGGCAACAGTGTTTATTGGCTTCGGGGTCTACACTTAATGTCTATCCTTCTTGCGCCTTCAGCTTAGCTGATCAGCGCCAGTATCGCCGGACTCTGCTGTGTCTTTAGTCATGTCCATCGACGGCTCCCACAATCGCTCATCGGCTAGGGTGCCGGTCGCAACGGGTCTCCCGTTCGAAGCGACTCGCGAGCTGATCTGGTCTTATCGCCAGCTTGAGCATCCCTCGCTCGCGGCGCGGCTCAGTGATGTGATCGCTTCACCGATTGGCGAAGGGCTCAAGCTGTTGCCCCGCGACTGGCGCAAGCGCATCGATCGCGGCGTCGAGGCAAGCATGTTGCAGGCCTTCAATCTGGCGCTCTTGTCGCTGGGCGAGCGACCCGATGCGCGGCCCGGTGACGCATCGACCTTGAGTCATAAGATGATGGCTGCAAGCGCTGGAGCGGTTGGCGGCTTCTTTGGCCCACTGTCGACGCTGGCGGAGCTACCCATCACTACGACGCTGATGATGCGCTCGATCGCCGATATCGCGGTCAGCGAGGGGGAGCGGCTGCGCGAGAACCCCGACGCAAGGCTTGCCTGTGTGCAGGTTTTCGCTCTCGGTGGCCGAACCCGCGACGACGAGGATGCCGAGGTTGGCTACTACGGCATGCGGATCACGCTAGGGCTACACTTCGAGAATGTGATCGAGTATGTCGGCAAATCCGATGGGCCGCATATCCCAACGATCATTAACCTGGTGCGTGCCATCGCGGCGCGGTTCGGCGTGGTGGTCTCCGATAAGTTTGCGGCACAGATGGTGCCGATTGCTGGTGCCATGAGCGGGGCAGCGTTGAATCTGATCTTCATGCAGCACTATCAGCACGTGGCTCGCGGCCATTTCATCGTGCGCCGATTGGAGCGCCAGTATGGGGCCGAGCGGGTTCGCGACGCCTATCGGCGGCTTGCTGAGCTCGAGCAAGCTGAGGAACGCGTATTCAGTCCGATCGAGGGCTGGTGATGGTTGGAGCGATCGCTGGATCAGAGGGGCTAGCGCTTCAGGTGCTCAGTCGAGCCCTTTAGCAGCCTTGGTCTTGGCCTTCTTCAAACGCGCGCCTTTGAGCTTGGCGCGCCGAAGGTCGGCCTCCCCGAGATCGGAACCACGCAGATCGCAGCCGCGCAGGTCGGCTTGACGCAGCTTGGCTCCATGCAGATCAGCGCCTTGGAGATCGGCCTTGCGCAGGTTGCTACCGTTCAGATGCGCCTTGCGCAGATCGGCACCGCTGAGCTTTAGCGCACTGAGATTCTGATCGTCCAGATCGACATTGCTCTTGCCTTTCTTGCGCCGCTCCTTGATCCATTGGTTGAAGCCACTGACGTCTCCCTGCTTGAGCATCTCGACGGCCTTCTTGTGAGTCATGGCTCGAGCCCTAATGCAATTGATGAGTCTCAAGCCTAGCAGATTGCTCCCTACTTGAAGCAGTTGCCAGTCTAGAC
>NZ_JBUDPI010000118.1:0-9961 GCF_054919635.1 Halochromatium sp.
GATCCTCCGGTGCGCGCGCCGAGGTCCACCAATAGTCCCGCTGCATGTCGTCGCCGACCTTGCCGACCACGGCGACACTGAGGCCATGACGGGTGCTCGGATAGCCGCCGACGAAGCCGTGGCTGTTGCCGTAGACCTTGAGCCCAGCGTGCGTGCTGAGGTTGGCGCCCTCGGAGTTGACGATGCGCGCATCATGGGCACGGGCCGCATCCTCGCACTCGGTCGCCTGACGCACCGCATCCTCAACGCTGATGCCCCAGGGATGTTCCAGGTCGAGCGCCGGGATGTCGGTTGCCATCAGCTCCGCTGGCGCCAGGCCAGCGCAGGGGTCTTCCTGAGTATGCTTGGCGATGCTGCAGGCCTGGGCGACGGCGTCGCTGATCGCTTGCGGGCTCAGATCAGAGGTGCTCGCCGAGCCCTTGCGCTTGCCGAAGTAGACGGTGATGCCGAGGCCGTGATCGCGGGTGTGCTCGACAGTCTCGATCTCGCCCATGCGCACCGCCACCTCAAGCCCCGTGCTGGCGCTGACCCCGGCCTCGGCCGCACTGGCGCCGCAGCGCTTGGCCTCGCTGAGGAGATGATCGATGGCTTGCTCAAGCCGGTGAAGCTGGGTGCCGCTATCCGCGGTGGCCAAATTTGCCATGATGTACTGTCTACTGCCTCTTACTGCATGGTGTTGCTGCCTGGTCCAGGCGGTGACCATTAGACCAAAGATTGCCACATACTCGGTCTCATGTTGCGATCACGGGTGAAATCCGCAACGGCTGGGTGCCCTCGACGAAGACGCCATGAGTGCTGTGATCGTCAGGGTACTCGGCCTCACGGTCGCCACCTGCAACGTCGTTGATTTCGTTTCTCTTGGCGTTGAGCTCCTTGATCCATTCGGGTCCGTTGCTCACGGCTTGCGCTCTTCAAGGGCCTTCTCGACGGCTTCCCGGATAAATCGCTGATAGGGGATGCCTCGCGCCTGCGCGCGCGTTTTCACGGCCGCGAGCAGGGATTCAGGGAGGCGCATATTGATCCGCGCCGCCTTCTTCTCGAACTCAAAGCGAACGGGTGAGAAGCCGGATAAGTCGTATTCCGTCAAATCGGCTTCTTCGACAAAGCGATCTGCTTCTTCGTCGCTGTTGAATTCAGGCAGCGGCCTAAGTGTGTTTTTGTCGTTCATAGTGTTCGACCTCCTTCTGATGCATGTAGCGGGCACTGATGGGGCGGATTAACGAACCGTCCGCTGTTGCTCGTAGCGTGAAAACTACAAGCGCCCGGCGGCCCTTGTCTCCGCGACCGATGGCCAGAAGCCGGCGCTCGTCCTGCGAGTGGGCCGGGTCCGGGAACACATCTGGAGCAGCGTCGAACAGCGCTTCGATCTCCGAGCGTTTCAGACCGTGCTTTCCACACTTCGGCCAGTTTCCTTCGTCCCAATCAAAGCCTGCCGCTTTAATCTCCATCTAGAAAGTGTAGACAAATGTATGTACAAAATCGAGAAAAATAAAACCTATAGCATTCCCCGCAATTCTTTTTACTACTGCCGATTTTCAGTAGAGCCTCTCCTGACGGGCCTTCTAGCAGATGCGTTGGCTATTTCGCGCGTAAGCATATGATGAATATAATTAAAATAGGCGTCGCAAAACAGCGATTTCAAATCAGCGCCCTCAAGACGGATGCCCAGGTTCGCGGCATCGTGCCCGAGGACATCTTTCGCATCGTGCAGGTCGAGCTGCACCGTGAGCACGCCCTCACCGCCTACGACAAAGACAGCCAGGGCCGCCTTGGCGAGCAGATGCTGTGCCGCACCGACGAGTCCCGCCTGGAACTCGCCCAAGCCGGTCGTCCCTGGGCCTTCGATGCCGATGGCGCGGACTTCAAGCTCGGTCTCGAGGCCTACCGCATTAGCCAAGCCGCGCTGTTCGACCCGATGATGGCGGTGCACACCTCCAACGTCGAACCACTTTAGAAGAGGCCCGCGCCTGTAACGAGCTGATCGCCTCTTGGAGTGCCATCGTCGTGGCCTCGGCGGTCACCTCCTAGATACGCTCTTCATCGATTGGCACACCGCGAGCAAGGAAGCGCGATTTCTCGTAGGGCGTGCTGGGGAAGGTATTCCAGCACCAGCGCATAGCGCTCGCCCTCGTGGCGATAGAGGGCGAACAGCAGACGATTGCTGCGGTCGAGCCGCGCGCGATAGAGGTTGTCGCCGATCTTCTTGACATCGGCGGAGCGGAAGTCGTCGGCGCTGAGGTAGGCGACGAGCTTCTCGTAGCCAGGGATGGCGCTGGTGTCCAGGCCGCGGTAGGTGAGAATCTTCATGCGAATCGAAGGTGTCGGTGAGCGAGCCGGTCTCTTGCCGCGCTCATCCTACCGCAAGATCCGGCCAGCGCCCCGATACTGCGGGTGCTTCAGACCCGGGCGGCGCCCGGACCCGGCGGTTGCGCGATCCGGCTGCACAACACCGATCCAGCGAGCATTCGATCAGGCTCGAACACCGATCTAGCTGGCGCCCAATCCAGCAACCAGCCTTAGGTCGCGCTCCCGGAGATCGTGCTGCGTCGATCGCGTCAACGCCTCAGTCGCCACCCGCCCCAGTGCCACCCACGGTCAGTGCATCGACGCGCAGCGTCGGCTGGCCAACGCCCACCGGTACGCTCTGTCCATCCTTGCCGCAGGTGCCGACACCTTCGTCGAGCTTGAGGTCGTTGCCGACCATGCTGACGCGGGTGAGCACATCGGGGCCGTTGCCGATCAGGGTCGCGCCCTTGACCGGGCGGCCGATCTTGCCGTTCTCGATCAGGTAAGCCTCGCTGGCGGAGAAGGTGAACTTGCCGGAGGTGATGTCGACCTGGCCGCCGCCGAAGTTGACAGCGTACAGCCCCTTCTCGACCGAGGCGATGATCTCGCCCGGATCATGATTGCCAGCGAGCATGTAGGTGTTGGTCATGCGCGGCATCGGTAGATGGGCATAGGACTCGCGCCGCCCGTTGCCGGTCGGCTCCATGCCCATGAGACGGGCGTTGAGCCGATCCTGCATGTAGCCGACCAGGATGCCGTCCTCGATCAGCGTGGTGCAGTGGGTTGGGGTGCCCTCGTCGTCGATGTTGAGCGAGCCACGGCGACCAGGCAAGGTGCCATCGTCGACCACGGTGACGCCCTTGGCGGCGACGCGCTGATTGAGCCGCCCGCTGAAGGCCGAGGTGCCCTTACGGTTGAAGTCGCCCTCGAGCCCGTGGCCGACGGCCTCGTGCAGGAGCACGCCGGGCCAGCCGGCGCCGAGCACTACCGGCATGGTGCCAGCCGGTGCTGGGCCGGCTTCCAGGTTGACCAGGGCCTGGCGCACGGCCTCGCGGGCGAAGCCGAGCGCGCGGTCCTCGGCCAGCATCCAGCCCAGGTCGAGGCGGGCACCGCCGCCGCTGTGGGCCTGCTCGCGGCGGCCGTTCTCCTCGACCACGGCGACCACGCTGAGGCGGATCAGCGGGCGCACATCGGCGCTGAGTCGGCCGTCGTCGGAGATCACGAGGATGGTGTCCTGCACGGCGACCAGGCTGGTCATGACCTCCTTGACCCGCGAGTCCATGCCGCGGGCCTCGGCGTCGACCCGGTGCAGCAGGTCGATCTTGGCGGCGTCGTCCAGGCTCTCGATCGGGTTCATCGGCTCGTAGAGCCGTTGCCGTGCCGGCAGGCCGCTGCCGATGCTGATCGGTGCCGCGCCGCCACCGCGGGCGATGGCGCGAGCGGCATCGGCGGCCTTGGTCAGGGCGGTCAGCTCGAGCTCGTCGGAGTAGGCGAAGCCGGTCTTCTCACCGCTGATGGCGCGCAGGCCGGCGCCTTGCTCGATGTTGAAGCTGCCATCCTTGATGATGCCATCCTCGAGCATCCAGGACTGCAAGCGGCTGCTCTGGAAATAGACGTCGGCGGCGTCGATGGCAGGGCTGCGCAGGGCGCCGATCAGGCGATCGAGGTCGCTGTCGCCGAGGCCGAAGGGCGCGAGGATGCTTTGACGCGCGAGTTCGATGGAGTCGGTCATGAGATAAAGGCGTTCAGGTCTCTGGAGGCGGTGGGCGTTGGCCCAATACCGGAGGAGGTGGGAGGCAGTACGCGCTTTTTCCAGTTTGCGATAGCGTCTCTGTGATGTCGTGCACAACCTGGCGTCCCTGTGCGGGCTCTGTTTGTCGCAAGCGGATTGGTTGGTGATTGGCGTTCAGCGGCACTTGAGGCGCCGATGCTCGAGCACGGGAAAGGTACGTCGGATCGAGGCCTGGCGGTCGTGATCGAGCGTGCAGCAGATCTGACCAACGCCGCGCGCGATCTGGGCCAGCACGTTGCCCCAGGGGTCAACGATCATGCTGTGGCCGTAAGTCTCTCGGCCGCTGAGATGGAAGCCACCTTGCGCGGCTGCGACCACATAGGCCAGATTCTCGATCGCACGCGCCCGAATCAGCGTCTCCCAATGCGCCTTGCCGGTCAGCGCGGTGAAGGCTGCTGGAACGGCGAGGATCTCGAGGCCGCTGTCGATCATCCGCCGTGCGGTCTCCGGGAAGCGCAGGTCGTAGCAGATGAGCACACCGAGTCGGCCGAAAGGGGTATCGATCACCGGGCTCTGATCACCGGGCTCGATCGTCGCCGATTCCTGATAGCGCTCGTCGGCGTCGGGCAGTACGACATCGAACAGGTGCATCTTGTCATAGCGAGCGACGCGATCCCCATGGGCGTTGTAGATCAGGGTCGCCGAACGCACGCGCTCTGGATGATTGCTGCGCAATGGGATGGTGCCGCCGACGATCCAGATGCCGTAGCGCTCTGCCATCTTGGCGAGGAAGTCTTGCAGCTGGCCAGTGCCATCGGACTCCACCAGCGCGAGCAGGTCGCGATCCTGCTTGCCCATGAAGGCGAAGTTTTCGGGGAGCACTACCAGGCCGGCGCCGGCTTCGGCAGCGAGGTTAATCAGACGCTCAGCTTCGATCAGATTGGCCGTCGTGTTCGGGCCGGAGGCCATCTGCACGGCAGCAAGGTTTGAGGAGTCACTCATCGGTGTTCGTTAACGTCAAATTTCTGTAACCATAGCACCTCGCGAGCCATCGGTCGCAAAGCGTCCGCCGGGCCCAAAGCCCATTCGTCGGCCTCTTGCGGCCCATTTGGCGCCAATCGGCGGCGACCGCTCAGAAGCCCTCGAGGAAGGGATTGTTTGGCTCCTCGGAGGTTGATGGGGACGGGCGTGTCGGCTCGGGCCTCTGGCCGCTGTTTTCATCGCTGCTGCTGCCAGTGCCGGTGCCAGTGCCAGTGCCGGTGCCGGTGCCGGTGCCGGTGCCGGTGCCGGTGCCGGTGCCGGTGCTGGCGGTGCTG
This sequence comes from Halochromatium sp., assembly GCF_054919635.1. Classification (NCBI taxonomy): domain Bacteria; kingdom Pseudomonadati; phylum Pseudomonadota; class Gammaproteobacteria; order Chromatiales; family Chromatiaceae; genus Halochromatium; species Halochromatium sp. The sequence goes on from NZ_JBUDPI010000118.1 coordinate 5,335, forward strand.
CGGTTGTTAGTATCGGCCTTGGCTTCGGCGCGGCTGGCGCCCGGGTCGGCTTCGACGCCCTCGTCGACGAAGAGGTTGCCGAGGGAGGGTGAGCCGCCGGTATCGACGCGTCGGATCAGCGGATCACGCCAGGGACCAGTGACCTTGTAGGCGTAGCGCCCAAGCCGCTCAACGGCACCATCAGTGACCTTGTCTGCGAGGAAGACGGCAGCGCCGACGACCGGCCCGCCGGCGACGGCGCTCGCGAGCGCCAGGCCAACGCCGATCTTGGGGGTGACCTCGACCTCTTGGTCGAGTGTCCCATTGACCAGATCGGTGTGACCGGTGATGCGGATATCGGCCGGTGGCGCCACAATGTCGAGGTCACGGATCATCGCCTCGCCGCTGCCGATGCCGATCTCGCCCTCGATCCTATCGAAGCTGAAGCCGTCATCGAAGACGTCACTGAAGTCGAGGCTGAGCCTGCGGCCGAGGGCGGCGGTATTGAGGATGCCCAGCATGCGGCCAACGCCAGGTTCCATCTCGAGCAGGCGGCCAGAGCCGATCTCGATCTGCATCAAGCCGCGTGCGCCCGCAAGGCTCAGCGCACTCGGATCACCCGGCCAGCTCAGATCGAGCTGCAGCTGACCGGGCGCATCGCTCAAGGCGCTGTAGAAGCCGCTCTCGCGCAGCAGCTCGCCGACCGCATTGCTCTTGGCGTCGATCTGAAGCGACGACTGGACGTAGTCGGTCGCGTCGATCAGCCAGTCTCCGCTGCCGTTGGCGTCGATATGGGGGCCGGTCACGGACAGATGCTCGAAGTGCAGACCGTTTGGCTGCGCTCGACCCTGGATGCGCAGCCGGCCTAGCAGATCGTCTCCATAGCGCAGCCGCTCGATCTCGAGATCGATGCCGCCGACTCGCCGCGGGTCAGCGCGCGCCTCGGCTCGCCGCTCCGCATCGGGTTGGCGATCGGTGTCGATGATTGGCGCTAGGTCAAGTTGCTCGAGGCGGATCTGCGTGGGCCGCTGCCGATCAGCGCTGGCTGCCGGCAGCCTGATCTGGCTGTCGCCGGTCTGTTCTGCGCTGAAACGGATATCCCAGGCCCCTTGCGGCTCTGAGGTCAAGACTGCCTGCAGATCGCTCAGTTGTAGTGCCCCGAGATGCAGATCCTGAACCTGAAGATGCACCGGGAGGATGCGCAGCGCCCCATCGCGGCTGCCGCCTTGAAGGGCCTTGAGGTCGGTCTTGCTGGCCCAGTCCAGCCAGGGGATGAGCTGTAATTGCGCTAGTGCGCCGCTGATCTCAATCGAGCGCCCGGGTGGCAAGGATGTTGGCTGGTCGTTGAGATCAACCGCAAGACGTTCGAGCCTGATGTCGCCGCCGGGTCTGCGATCGACCTCCAACAAGCCGCCGATCTCGCCATACTCGAGCGTCAAGTCGAGTGGCCATTGATCCTGAAAGCGGCCGCTCAGCCTAAACCGGCGCTGCTCACCCGGTGGTTTGCCGATGGGGGCTGGCAGCGACAGGCCGATACCCTGAAGCTTGGATCTGAGGCTGAAGTCGATCGGCGGGCGCGCTTGCGTCGCATCGCGGTTGCTGAGGCTGAGCTCCAGTTGCCAATCGAGCGAGCCGCGCACCAAGGACCAGAGGCTGCTGGGCAGGGTCTCGGCGAGTCGGTCGACGGCGGTTCGGCCCTGGAGATCGATCTCGGTCCGAGCCTCTTCCGTGCCGCTGTCCAGTGTCTCAACGTCGACCTCGAGCGTCTGCCGGCCCAGACGCGCGCGGATGCCCTGAGCCTCGATGCCGGTCTCATCGAAATGCAAGCGCCCGGTGATCTGCTCGAACTGCAGATCGGTACCCTTGATCTGAAGGCTGCGCTCTGGCTCCTCGTTGGGGGGTGGCTCCCAGATCAGCTCACCGCCATAGCGGAAGGGGAGTGAGCGGTTCAAGGGAACTCCCAGCTGCAAATGAATGTCACCGCTTCCACTGACCTCGACCGTCGATGCAAGGCCGCCAAGCTGTCGGGCCAGCGGCGAGGTCGCCAGCACGTGCATCCCATCCGCCAGGGGGCCGGTGCCACGGGCGTCGATCTCCAGATAGGTCGGTTGCCAGAGGTTGGGCATGCTGACCCGACCGGCATCGACCCAGCTGTTCAGGATCTCGGCGCTTGGCACATCGATCTCCAGGCTGCGGTTCTCGAAGCGCAGCGTTGCGGCGACCTGCTGCAACGGGGGCCAGCTCAGGCGCGCGGTCTCCTCCGCGTTGCTCAGACCTGGCTGGGAGCGCGAGGGCTCGGCGGCGACGTCGTAGTCGAGCACCCCGTCAACGGCGCGTAGCTCGAGGATGAACCGCCCCGCTTGATCATCGAACGGGAAGCGCTCGAGTGGCCCGCGCAGCAGTAGATCGCCGGATTCGAGTCGACCGGCGACGATCGCCTGTTGCAGCCAGTCCTCCAGGCGGTCATCCATGATCCCGACGGGTAGCCAGTATGGCAGGGCGGCGATCGGCGCCTCGCGCAGATGCGTCTGGAGGTCGATGAAGGGGTTAGCACCGGATGGATGCAGGCAGAGGCTGAGGCGGGTCAGGCTGTCTAGATGCCGGGTGTTGGCCGTTAAGGCCTGAGTCCAGAGGTGGATCGAGCCGGCAGGCATCAGACGCCAGGCGAAGTCGCCTTCGAGCGTGGTGAAGCGATGGGGCCGGCCGAACAGTGGTCTCAGGTCGATTCCGGCATCCCTGCTGCGGAGGCTGGCGTAGCCACCTCGGGGGCCGAGGTCCAGGTTGAGGTTGAGGCCGGAGACCGGCGGGATGCCGGCGCCAGGTGCGGCCGACGGAGGCGTGGACGCCGGACTCGATGATGCGGGGTCGATGGTTAGGTCGTCGATCTCGGCGCTCAGGCGCCAATCGCTGATCCTCAACGGGGGCCGGGACGCCTCCTCTGTTGTCCTGGACGCGGCCGGCAAGACCAGGTCCCGGTTAGGGCTCAGGTCCAGCTGCACGGCGAGATTCCGGGCTTGTCCATGGATACGACCCTTGCTGAGGGCGATGATCGGGGTGGGCAGATCGGGCGCGATCGGTGGGACGGCACGGGCGATCGGCTCGAGCTGGAGCCTGCCGATCGCCGCGAAGAGCCTGGCCGAGGGCTCTGTCCCATCATCGTCGGGCGTTGCGGGCTTGTGGCGGAACTGGAGGCTCGCCGAGGTTTGTGCCGATGGGTCTCGACCGGGCAGGAGGAGATCGCGAAGGTCCAATCGCCAGCCGTCGGCCTGCCGCTGCCAATGTGCTAGCGCTGCCAGGTTGCCCAACCTGTTATCACTGCTGCGATCACTGCTGCGCTCGCCCTCGACCTTCAGGTCGTCGAGCTCAAGCCGCGTCAGCGAGTCGGTCAGCTGACCCTGCTCCAGCCGATTCCAGCTCTCGAGCTGAAAGTCGCCGTTGTGCAGCCTGAGCTGAGCCGGCAGGAATCCCTCAGCGACGGCGCCGAGGTTGTCGCCCTCGGCGCTGAGATAGAGGCGTCCGGACCAGTGCTCCGGATGTTCTGCAGGGCCGCTGAGCTGAGCGAGGATCTCGAGCTGATCGAGTCTTAGGCGCTCGCGCGTCCCGTTCTGAGTCCCTTCGGGCTTGCTCGTCGGCTCGTTGGCGGCGTGGCGTCCATGCGGGTCGAGCGTGTCCGCTCGCACACGCAGCTCATGCTGTTGGCCCTGGTTGGCCAGCTCGGCGACCTCGACGAACAGGGTTTGGGCGGGTGCATCTGCGCTCAGGTCACGCCAGCTCAGCTGGCTGTCGAGCAATCGGAAACGCCCCTCGTCGAGGAAGAAGTCGAGCGCCTGGGCGTCATTGCCTCGTAGCGAGTCAAGACCCAGGACGCGGATGCTGCCATCCGGCTCGCGCAGCACTCGGATCTTGGCACCGACGAGGCTGATGGCGTCGATCCGCGGCCGACGCGCCTTGAGTGTGGCCAGCAGGTCGAGATCGATGCCTCAACTGCGCGCCGAGAGCAGCAGACGGCCAGGGCGAGGCCGAGAACTCGGGTCAGGGCTAGAGCTCTGGCCAGAGCCAGAGTCTTCACCAGCGCCAGAGCCCGCACCAGAGCCAGGGCCAGAACCAGCGCTACGGCTAGAGCCAAGGCCCGTATCAGAGCCCGGACTAGGGCCGGCGGCGGGAGCCGAGGCTGCCTCTTCGGGCGTTAGCAGCCTCGCATCGGAAAACAGCAGCGTCGGCGTCAGTCCGCGCAGCTGCACCGAGAGGCGACCGACCTCAATCTCTACGCCGAGGCGCTGGTTAAGGTGCGCGAGCAGGGCCTCGCGTATCACATCGGCGCGCGGCAGCAGCAACCGTGCGCCCAGGGAGAGCAGCGCGAGCAGGATGATCAGGGTCGCGACCGCGGTGACTGTTCCATGCAGGAGCCGATGGAGAGGCCGCTTCATCTTGCGCTCGTTGCGGTTCAGATCAAAACCACATCGTACTGCTCTTGGGTATAGAGCGACTCCGCCTGGAGCTTGATCGGCTTGCCGATGAACTCCTCAAGCTCCGCGAGGTGGCCGGATTCTTCGTCCAGAAGCCGATCGATGACCTCTTGTGAGGCCAGAACCAGCAACTGCTCGACCTCGAACTGGCGTGCCTCGCGCAGGATCTCGCGGAAGATCTC